>DXZF01000306.1 GCA_019415425.1 Bacillota bacterium
TTGCCGAGCCGCATAGGCGATGGCAGAGCCCTGAAAACCAGAGGGAGATGCAAGGAGGCGGAGGTTCTGGCTTTTGGCAGGCGACTGGCAAGCCGAAGGGCGCAGACAGAGCCGCCAAAACCAGAGGAAGGGGGCGGCGCCCCTGTAAAAAGGCCCGCGGAGGCAGCAAATCATGCACCGCTGTGCAACAGGGCAGGGCATAATCCCCCCAAAGCAAATGCGGATGCATTTGCGGTAAAGGGTTCTCAGGGATGAAATCCCTGAGCGGGGAACCGGAGCCGACTGCCGCCGGTGGCGGATGCAAGGAGGCGGAGGTTCTGGCTTTTGGCAGGCGACTGGCAAGCCGAAGGGCGCAGACAGAGCCGCCAAAACCAGAGGAAGGGGGCGGCGCCCCTACAAAAAGCACCCCCAGCGGGGTCGTAGGGGTGGAACCCCTACAAAAACACCCCCAAGCAGGGGTGTGGGGACAGCGTCCCCACAAAAAAACCACACACAAAACATGCCGCAGGGGCGGCAACAGGAGAGAAGGATGGACCAAATCATCGGCATCCTCGAGCAGGGGATGATCTACGCGGTGATGGCGCTGGGCGTGTACATCACCTACAGAATACTGGACTTCCCGGACCTGACGGTGGACGGCAGTTTTCCGCTGGGCGCGGCGGTGACGGCGGTGCTGATCGAAGGCGGCGCCAACCCGGTGCTCTCGCTGCTGGCGGCCACGGGCGCGGGGGCGCTGGCGGGGCTGTGCACCGGGCTCATCCACGTCAAGTGCAAGGTGCGGGACCTGCTCGCCGGCATCATCATGATGACGGCGCTGTACTCGGTCAACCTGCACATAGCGGGCAAGGCCAACCTGCCCATCTTTGGCAGCGCCACGCTGTTCAAGACGGCGCAGGGCGGCTTTACGCTGCCGGGCGCGCTGTCGCCGTACACGGTGGTGATCCTCTCCACCGCGATCGCGGTGCTGGCCAAGCTGCTTTTGGACTGGTACCTGACCACCCGCAGCGGCATGCTGCTGCGCGCCGCGGGCGATAACGACCTGGTGGTCACCTCGCTGGCGCGGCACAGCGGCCACGTCAAGATTCTGGGCCTTGTGATCGCAAACGCGCTGGTGGCGCTCTCGGGCGGCGTGCTGTGCCAGCAGCAGCGGTTCTTTGAGATCACCATGGGCACCGGCACCATGGTCATGGGCCTTGCGATCGTGATCATCGGCACCAACCTGTTCCGCCACGTGCGCTTTGTCAAGCCGACCACCGCGGTCCTGCTGGGCAGCGTGCTGTACAAGGCCTGCGTGTCCATCGCGCTGTCGTTGGGCCTCAACCCGGTGGATAAAAACCTCATGACCGCGCTGTTGTTCCTGGCCATCCTCGTGCTCAGCGGTTTGAAGAAAAAGAAGGTGAAGCGCGATGCTTGAGCTGCAACACGTCGATAAGGTATACAACCCCGGCACCGTCAACCAGATGTGCCTGTTTTCGGATTTTTCGTTCCAGGTGCAGGACGGCGCGTTCGTGTGCATCGTGGGCAGCAACGGCAGCGGCAAGACCAGCCTGCTGAACATCCTGTGCGGCAGCATCCCCATCGAGAGCGGCCGCATCGTGCTGGATGGCAAGGACATCACCAGGATGCCGGAGCACAGGCGCTACCGCACCATCGGCCGCGTGTACCAGAACCCGGCCATGGGCACCTGCCCGCACATGACCATTTGGGAGAACATGGCCCTGGCCGACAACAAGGGCAAGCCGTACAACCTGGCGCGCGGCGTCAACCGCCAGCGCAAGGAGCACTACCGCGCGCTGCTGCGCCGGCTGAACCTCGGCCTGGAGGAGAAGCTGGACGTCGCGGTCGGGCAGCTCTCGGGCGGGCAGCGGCAGGCGCTGGCGCTGCTCATGAGCACGCTGACGCCCATCTCGTTCCTGATTCTCGATGAGCACACCGCCGCGCTGGACCCCAAGACCGCCGAGACCATCATGGCCCTCACCGACGAGATCGTGCGCGAAAAACACCTGACCACGCTCATGGTCACCCACAACCTGCGCCATGCGCTGGCGTACGGCGATCGCCTGGTCATGATGCACGAGGGCGGCATCGTGCTGGACAAATCCGGCCCCGACAAACAGGCCGTGCAGTTGGACGACGTGCTCGCCATCTTTAACGAGATCAGCATCGAGTGCGGCAATTAGGCCGTTGGGATTTTTTTGCAGGAGTTCCACCCCTACGACCCCGCTGGGGCCATTGGCCCCAGACCCCATCTTGCAGGCGCACACATGCGCCTGCGGGAGGCGTCAGGGGGCAAAAGGCCGTGCAAAAAAGCCTTTTCCGGGCGCAAGAGCGCGCGCCCGGAAAAGGAGGATGCACCATATAAAACAATACCCCCCAAGCAAAAGCGGCGCAGTTTGCTCCGCAACGCAGACGGCACAGGCCCAATCCCCCCAAGCAAATGCGGATGCATTTGCGCCACGGGATTCCAAAGGGTGAAAACCCTTTGGCAGGGGCGTGGGGACGGCGTCCCCACAAAGTACCCCTAAGCGGGGTCGCAGGGGCAGCG
>DXZF01000307.1 GCA_019415425.1 Bacillota bacterium
GCTGGTGTGCAGCGCGACGGATGCAATCCCGCTGCACACCAGCAGTGCAAAGTAAATTTTCCGGGGCACCTTGCGCCCATAGGCGGCCATGGAGCCGCAGAACAGCGCCAGCGTGCCGGGCAGGATGACGGTCAGCACCGGCTGCTGCGCCTGTACGGCGGCGCCCAGCACGCAGCCCAGCGCCGCGGCATAGCCGCCTCTTCCATTGCAAAAATACGCCACGCACAGCCCTGCCGCAAACGGCGAGAGCGTATGCATGACGTGTACCTGTGCCAACACGGCGCACAGGACAAACGGCGCAAGCGCCGTCAAAAGCTGCGCAGTCGGCACCGCCGCATTCCTCTGTACGCGCTGCATGCCATCCCCCTCCTCATTTCCTTCTTGGTAGCAACAGTGTACAGGCCGTGCCGGTCGCTTTTCGTCGAGTGGCGCGCAGCAGGGTACATTCGCGCTTTTGCGTCAAAACTTCCGGTATATCGCGCGCATGGATGGCATACAATGGGCACAAAAAGAGGACGGTTTCCTCCGTCCTCTTTCATCTTTATACTTTATACGCGTTCAGCGCTCGTGGTCCAGCGCCGCCGCAGCTTGTTCGTTGGTTGGCTGTGTTACGTGCAGGTGCTTTGCGATGACGATGCCCGCAATCATCAGGCAGTCCAGCCGGATGGCGGGGTTGCGGCCCAACAGCAGCGCGCCCGCGGCAAAGCACCCCATCGCCCGGATCGTCCGCACGCGGTGCGGGCGGATGACCACCACCAGCGAAAAGAACAGATACGGCGCCGCCAGCAGGCACACCACAAAGCTGAACGGAATCAGCCCCAGCAGCACGCCGAAGGTCACCGCGATGGCCTTGCCGCCCCGGTGGTGGAAAAACGGCGCCATGGCATGCCCCAATACCGGGGCGGCCAGCACCAGCGCAAACAGCACGTGCGTGCGGTCCAGCTGCCGCGCGGCCCAGAATACCGGGACGAACCCCTTGCCCACATCGCACAGCAGGCACAGGGCGCCCACCAATGGGCCGGCCAGTTTAAACGCGTTGGCCGTGCCGGGATTGTGGTCGTCGCTCTGGGCCACCACATCCACCTTGCACAGCCACTTGGGCAACAGATAGCTGTACAGGATGCCGCCGGAAAGAAACCCCAGCACAATCCAGGCCCCATACCGCATCTTGCTTCATCCTCTCTGTACGCGCGAGAGCATCCACCTGGCAATGTCCTCGCTGGCATGGCGATAGAGATGCGTGCGCTGCGCGCGCAGCATTTTCGCCTGTTGATCTTTGTGATAGGCCAGCACATACGCCCGCTGCGCCAGCTCCTGCGTGGTGCGCGCGCTGATCGACATCC
>DXZF01000308.1 GCA_019415425.1 Bacillota bacterium
CTTCATTCCCTGTGCGTCGTCCAACGCATAGAAGCCGCCAAAGCTGCCCAGTCCGCTCAGGACGTTTTGATCAAATGTGTTGGCGGCCATCCCCTTGATCCGCTTGACCAGATCGTACCCCGCTTCTACGTTCACACCGGCCTTTGCATAGCTGTTTGCCAAATGGGTTCACTCCCTTTCGTCGTATCTGTAATCCTTACAGTTGCGCGGCCTCCGCCGCGATCTTCGCATCCTTTTGCTGTACGCCGTCATGCATGTTCCGCTTGTTCTCTTTAAGCTTTTCCCACAGCGCAGGTTCGCCGGCAGCGAGCATCTGCACGGCCAGAATCGCCGCGTTATGCGCGCCGTTTACCGCCACCGTCGCCACCGGCACGCCCGGCGGCATCTGCACCGTTGCCAAAAGCGCGTCCATACCGCCCAGTCCGCCCGATGCCAGCGGCACGCCGATCACCGGCAATATGGTGTTGCCGGCCAGCGCGCCCGCCAGGTGTGCGGCCAGGCCCGCTGCGGCGATGATCACGCCAAAGCCCTGATCGTATGCGCTTTGCGCAAACTGTGCCGCCTCCACAGGCGTGCGGTGCGCACTCATCACGTGCGCGTGCACCTCTACGCCATACGACTTGAGCGTTTTGACCGCCGTCTGCATCACGGCCCAATCGCTATCGCTGCCCATCAGCACTGCTACCTTTGCCATTCAAATCCTCTCCTCATCTACCATTGTTCAGACTTTGCAGCGTCCAGCGCCGCCTGATACACCTTTGCATAGGGTACGCCGTGCGCCAGCGCCGCCCTGCTCACGCAGTCGTATTCCGGCTTGACGGTCGTATCCCGGCCGCGCTGCGCCAGTTTGACATCGATATCGCCGTACGGCGTGTGCACCGTCGCCATGCGCCGGGGCAGCACGGTACGTGCCATCCGGCAACTGCGCACGCCGAGTGTGGCGGTGTGGGCCAAAATGGCCTGCACAATGCGCGGTTCGTTGGCCCTGCCCAGCGCACAGAATTTGACGGCGGGCCGGTTTTTCTTCATGTAGATGGGCTCTGTCCACGCATCCAGCGCACCGGCGTCCAGCACGCACTGCAATGCAAACCCCAGGGCCTCACCCGTCATATCGTCCAAATTCGCCTCGTACAGCATCACGTCCTGCGCCTGTTGCGCGCCCTCGCCCACAAACACCCGCGCAGCGTGTGTCGCATCCTGCTGCAAACCGTACCCAAAAGCGCGTGCCGTCAGCTCCAGAATCGGTCCAAAGCTGTCCGCCAACGCCGCCACGGCCACGGCAGCGGCCGGCGTACACCCGGCCCCCGACCCCGATTGCATGGGTTTGCCGCACAGCAGCTGCGCCACCAGAGGAGGAGGGGCGTCGAATGCATTGCCCTGTGCTTTGCCAATGCAGATCGGCGAACAGCGGATTTGTTGCGGCGCCAGTTCCGCAAGCGCGATGGCCATGGCCGCCGTAAGGCAGAGGGAAATCTGATCGTCCTGCGTCAGATACGTCTCTTCCAGCGCGGTGGACGCGAGCTTGGCACGCGCGGCAAAATAGTGGTCGGCCATGCACACGGCATACATTTTGGCCCGCTCAGGCAGTTCGCTCTGTTGCAGCATGCGGCACAGCGCCGCATGCCCCTGCGGTATCTCGTGCCGGGGCGAGGTTTTTTGGGCACAGATCGCCCATCCATGTACGCCTTCTGCACAGTGGGCTGAAAGCGTCAAGCGCATCCACTGGCTCCACGGGTTGCGCGCCCATTCACGCTGCAGTCGCGCGTCGTCCCATCCCGCCGCCTGCACGAGCGCGCCCAGCAGCGTCTCGCCCGAAAGGCCGGCAGAGGCATCGATATAGATCTCGCTCATGCGCGTTCCTCCGGGCAGGCCAACCGGTTGATCATGTTGGCCAGATATCCTGCGCCAAACCCATTGTCGATGTTCACTACGCTGATGCCGGCCGCGCAGGAATTGAGCATCGTCAATAGCGCCGATAGCC
>DXZF01000309.1 GCA_019415425.1 Bacillota bacterium
CGCCATCACCGAGGAGACGGCGGCGTTGATTCCCGGCGCGGTGCAGGCGTTCCTCGCGGCGCAAGAGGAGAAGCAATCATGAACATGGCTGAAATCCGCCACCGCATTACCAGCATCCAGCAGACGCGGCAGATCACGCAGGCGATGCGGCTGATCAGCAGCGCCAAGATGCGCTCGGGCATGCAGCGCGCGGAGATCAACGAGCAGTACGTCAACGAGGTGCGTTCCTCCATCCGCGTGCTCCTGGCCAGTACCACCGACGTCACGCACCGCTACATTCGCAAAGCCAGGAGCGGGCGCGCCGCGTACATCGTCATCACGTCGGATCGCGGGCTGGCGGGCGGTTACAACGCCAACGTGCTCAAGCTCGCCCACCAGCACATGCAGATGTACGAACCGGTGCACGTCTACGCCATTGGCAACGTCGCGCACGATTTCTTCACCGCGCACGACATCGCGCACGACCTGCGGTATCTGCACGCCATCGTGGATCCCACGCTGACCACGGCGCGCAAGCTGACGCTGGAATTGTGCGAGCTGTACGACAACGACGAGATCGACCAGGTGTTTGTCTTTTACACGCTTTTGATCTCCTCGCTCAATGGCCAGCCCATGGTGATGCGCCTGTTGCCGGTGCGCGTCACCGACTTCCCCGACATCCCCTTGCCGCAGGAGGTCCACGGCAACTCGTTCGTCTTTGAGCCGGACGCCGCCACCGTGCTGGAAAACCTCGTTCCGCAATACCTCATTGGCAGCATCTATGCCACGCTGATCCAGTCCTTTGCCAGCGAGCAGTGCGCGCGCATGGCCGCGATGGACAACGCCACGCGCAACGCCGACGAGATGCTTGCCAGTTTACGCCTGGAGTACAACCGTGTGCGCCAGGGTTCCATCACCCAGGAACTCAACGAGATCATGGGTGGTATGTTGACAGGAGATGATCCCTCATGAACCAAGGTACGCTCATCGGCGTGGTCGGCCCCGTGGTAGACGTCCAGTTTGACCAGGCGCCGCCCATCCATACGCTGTGCAATGTGCAGGGCGAAAAGACCGTCCCGCTGGAAGTGGTCTCTCTGTTGGGCGACGGCAAAGTGCGCTGCATCGCGCTGGCCGCCACCGAAGGCCTCTCGTTGGGGCAGGCGGTGCTGGACACCGGCGCGCCCATCTCGGTGCCGGTCGGGCCCAACGTGCTGGGCCGCACCATCAACGCCCTGGGCGAGCCCATCGACGGCAAGGGCCCCATCGATGCGCCGCGCAGCGTCATTCACCGGGCTGCGCCGCCGCTGTCGGAGCAAAAGCCCGCCACGCAGATGTTTGAAACCGGCATCAAGGTCATCGACCTGCTGGCGCCGTACGCGCGCGGCGGCAAGATCGGCCTGTTCGGCGGCGCAGGCGTGGGCAAGACGGTGCTGATCACCGAGCTGATTCACAACGTCGCCTCCTCCTACGGCGGCGTATCCATCTTTGCCGGCGTCGGCGAGCGCTCGCGCGAGGGCAACGACCTGATGCGCGAGATGGAAGAGGCCGGCGTGCTGCAGAACACCGCCCTGGCCTTTGGCCAGATGAACGAGCCGCCGGGCGCGCGCATGCGCGTGGCGCTGGCCGGCCTGACCATGGCCGAACACTTCCGCGACGAGATGGGCAAGGACATGTTGCTGTTTATCGACAACATCTTCCGCTACGTACAGGCCGGTTCCGAAGTCTCCGCCCTGTTGGGCCGCCTGCCCTCTGCCGTGGGTTACCAGCCCACGCTGCCACCGAGC
>DXZF01000031.1 GCA_019415425.1 Bacillota bacterium
TAAGAGACAGGTGTTGCCGCTGCGCTCGTTGCGCCAGAGCGCCTCGTGCAGCTCTTCGCGCGAAAATACGCGGCCGCGCTGGCTGACCAGCACCCATAGCAGGTTGAATTCCTTGGCGGTGAGGTTGATCTCCACCCCCTCACGGCTGACGCTGCGCGCCGAGGGATCGATGCGAAGCCCTGCGATCTGCACCACGTCGTTGCGGCGGTTCTGCATGCCGGTACGGCGCAGCACCGATTTGATGCGCGCTTTGACCTCCAAAATGTTGAAGGGCTTGACCATGTAGTCGTCCGCCCCGTATTCCAGGCCCAGAATTTTGTCCATGTCCTCACCCTTGGCGGTGAGCATGATGACGGGAACGTCGCTGGTTTCGCGCAGCTGGCGCAATACGTCCGTTCCGCTGATTTTGGGCAGCATCACATCCAGCAGTACCAGATGGTACTCGCCGTTTTGCAGCTTTTCCAGCGCGGCTTCGCCGTCCAGCGCCTCATCCACTTCGTATCCGTCCTGCTCGAGCGAAAACCGCAATCCCTTGAGGATCATCGGTTCGTCGTCTACGGCCAAAATCCGAAATGCCAATCTGCCCACTCCTCTTTGCCGGCCTGTTTTGCCACAGGCCAATTTGCATTCAGTATACCATATAGGGCGCAAAACCGGAACCTTTGCAACGTGCGTTTTTTCTACGGCACGTACACGCTGCTGCCGTCCCTAAGCGCCTGCTGCAGGTCCAACGAGAGCACGTCGGCCCCTTGCAGTGCGCCGCCCGCATACCCTTCGATTAACTGCCCAACCGTGGTGCCAGCCGGCACGCGGTAGATGCCGGGCGCGGCAACGCTTCCATCGATGCGCACGCGGATATCCCGTTCGCCTTCGGACGGCGCAGGCGAATCCCACAGCGTATCGTGCGAAGGGCTCGCCGGGTCAAACGGCGTCTTTTGATAGAGCATGCGGTAGCCATGCCCTGCCACGATGAGCAGCAGCACGCCCAATACACACAGCACCTTTTTTGCCCCGTCTTTCATCGCGCTCCCCCTATTCGCCTTTTTTCATGGACAAGTGTGACACAATTGTTATATAATTTACATCGTTATGAGAGAAATTGGATTGAAAAGATGGTGTGTGCTCGCACTTGTGTGCTGCATCCTCTGCGCCGGTTTGGCCGGTATGCCTACGGCATTTGCACTGGGTGAACAGCAGACGGCACAGGCGCCCACGTCCAAATGCAACAGCTATCTGCTTGCGGATTTTGATACGGGCGAGATCCTGCTGGCCAATAAGCCCGACGAGCGCATCTACCCCGCCAGCACGACCAAGATTTTGACAGCGCTGATCCTGATCGAACAGCGGCCGGACCTTTCTGAAAAAATTCAGGTGGGCGCGGAGGTCAACCGCTTTGGCCCCGATGCAAGCCTGATGCACCTGGCACAGTACGAGGAGATCTCGTACAAGGACCTGCTGTACGGCATGATGCTGGTTTCCGGCAACGATGCGGCCGCAGCGGTCGCGGTCAGCCTGGGCGGCTCCATCGAGGGTTTTGCCGATATGATGAACCAGAAGGCGCAGGAACTGGGCATGACGGGGTCGCACTTTACCAACCCACACGGCCTGCATGACGAGGACCATTATACCACAACTGCGGATTTGTCGAAACTTGCCATCGCCGCAATGCAAAACCCGGTTTTTGCCGAATGCGTCGCGACCAAGGAGTACACCACTTCCCCCACCAACAAGGCGCCGCAGGGGCATGCGCTGGTGACCACCAACCGGTTGATCTCTCCCAAAGAGCAGTATGCCGAATTCAATTACGCGCCTGCCATTGGCATCAAGACCGGCGCAACCAACGCCGCACAGGGCTGCCTGGTGGCGGCGGCGCGCAAGGATGGGCGTACGCTGATTGCCGTGTTGATGGGCGACAGCACGTGGGGGAGCAACGGCGACAAATACGTCAGCCGGTGGACCGATGCCGTCAAGCTGTTTGAGTACGGTTTCGGTTTAACGCGCGTGGACATCGCGCCAATTCTCTCTCCCATCTCGCTCTCTGCGACATTGCCGGGCGGCAGTGCGCCCGTTTCGCTGCGCGCCGATGTGCCCGAGAGCCTGGGCTTTTGGACGGATGCACAGACGGCCGCTTCCATCACCGCGGGCTCGGTGCCCGTGACGGCGGAAGTTGCGCTCTCCTCCCAGGCAAACGTGCCGCTGCCCGATGCCAGCATCGGCACCGTCACGTACAAGATGGGCGACCTGACGCTATCCACACAGAACGTATATACCAACATTACGACGCCCACACAGGTTGTCGAAGAAGTGTCGGCATTTTTGGGCATTACGGATCCGCGGATGCAGAAGATTGTCATCTGGGGCGGCGGTTTGGTCATCTGCCTCATCCTCTTGATTCTGGCGATCAAACTGCCTGCCCGCAAGCGCAAAAAGCGCAAGGCGAAGCGGCGTGCCCGCAACGACCAGTGGGAGGACTACGCCGTCGGCCGCGCGGCGCAGCGCAGTGGCCGTGCAGTGCGCGTGCGCGATGCACAGGAGGACTGGGATGCGCCCGGTAGACAGCCTGCACGGCAGGCCCGCCGCACTTCCCCGCCACAGCAGCCCGAAAGGCAGGCCCGCGCCAGAGCGCGCGAAGAGGAGGATTGGCGCAACGTGCCGCGGCAGCGCGTGCGGCAGCAGTCCCAGGCAACCCAACGCAGCGCACGCGCCGCGCAATCTGCGAAGCGGCTGGACGATCGCAGTTGGCAGCGCACATCGCGCCATGCCGCGCAGGAGGATTGGGAGCAGGCGCCCAGACGGCGTGTGCGGTGGGAGGATTTTGAATTGGAATACGGCGATGAGCGCAGCCGTAAAGCGGCGCTGCAGCGTGCAAAATCGCGGCGCAACATGGAGGACTGGAACTGACGCATCGCCCATCGCTCTTTGCGTACACACCGCGGTACGGGAAACGCAGCGTTTCCCCGTACCGCGGTTGATTTTTGCCACGCCATCGGTTGCGGGACGGTCCGGCGGTTCCCGCCAATGGCTGCGCCCTTTGGCGCACCCCTCCCTACGCCTTTGCATCCAATGCCGTGGCCCCGTATTGGCCATCGTGCCGCTTCCACACGCCCCTGTGTCGGTGCGTTCGGCGATCGCTCCCCGATGCATTCCGCCTCGCGGGAGGGTATATCCATAGATGGCCGCCGCTCCCATCGAGGCGATTCCCACGGCATTTGGCATGGCGCATAGCATCGCCTGGTGCACTTCCTGCAAATTCACTCGTTTTGTTTTGCAATTGCCTGCCAAACGCATTATACTAAGTGGCGTCATGAAAAAGCCGTTTTTCTCCCGTATTTTATCGATTGCGCTCACCCTGTGTACCCTGTTGGGGGCTGCAGGGCTTTCTTCGCGCGCTTACGCGCTGCCGCAGACGTCGCCTGCCGCCACCGCTTCGCCCGTTGCGACGGCTTCACCCAGCCCGTCGCCCACTGCAACCCCGGCCGCTACACCTTCCCCTTCGCCTGGTGCAACGGCCTCACAGACGCCCGCTTCCTCGCCGGCGGATCCGGCGCAGACGCCCACCGGTACCCCGCAGGCCACTGCCGTTCCGGTGCCCTCTCCCGTGTGCAGCAGCTTTTTGCTCTCGGATCAGGACACGGGCGAGGTACTGCTCAGCGGCAATGCCGATCAGCGCGTGTACCCGGCCAGCACCACCAAAATCATGACGGCGCTGGTGCTGCTGGAGCAGAAAAGCGACTTGAGCGAGATGGTGACCGTCGGCGATGAGCTGGACACCATCACAAGTGATTCCAGCGTGATGGGCTTGGTCAAGGGCGAGACGATTTCGCTTCAGGATCTGCTGTATGGCATGATGCTGGTTTCCGGCAACGATGCGGCCGCCACCATCGCCGTTGCGGTAGCGGGCTCGCAGGAGGCGTTTGCGCAGATGATGAACGATCGGGCCGAACGCCTGGGGATGAACGATACGCACTTTGTCAATCCGCACGGGCTGCACGACGAAAACCACTACACCACGGCATCGGATATGAACAAGCTGGCCATAGCGGCCATGCAGAACGAGACGTTTGCCGAGTGCGTCAGAACCGCAACGTACACCACCTCCGCCACCAACGTGGCGCCAGAGGGGCACACGCTGTACACCTCCAACAAGTTGATTTCCACCCGTTCCATCAACCGGCCGTACAACTATGCCTACGCCACAGGCATCAAGACGGGTTTCACCAATGCGGCCCAGGGGTGCCTGGTCGCTTCGGCGGAAAAGGATGGCCGCAGGCTGATCGTCGTCATCTTTGGCGACAGCAGTACCAGAGAAAACGACAACTATTACCGCCGCTGGACCGACAGCCAGGCCCTATTTGAGTACGGCTTCAGCCAGGTGCGCGTGGATTTGACCGAGAAGATTCGGGGGATGCAGCTTTCGGCAGTGCTGCCCGGTGACACGGAGGAGAGCGACCTCACGCCGCGCATTCAGAACAGCGCCATTGCCATCTGGACCGATGCACAGAGCGCGCAGGCCCTGCTCAACAATGAGAT
>DXZF01000310.1 GCA_019415425.1 Bacillota bacterium
CCCCTGCCCATGCCGGCAAACGTTCCCAATCAAACGGTACCATCACAGCTGCGCGTTGTCCCTGCCGACATGCAGGCGGGCCGTGATACAGGCGCCGCCCTGCGCGCTGTTTTGCAGCGTGAGCGTGCCGCCGTGCCGCTGGCACAGTACGTCGCAGATATACAGCCCCAATCCCACGTGTTTGGACTGGGTGTCGCGCCTGTCCCGGTAATAGGCCTGCTTGCCCCGTGACAGCGCCTCGGGCGAAAACCCTTTGCCGTCGTCCTGCACGGTCAGCGTAGCCCACGGGGGTTGCAGCACAACCGATACGTCCACGCGCGTGCTGGCATAGGTGCACGCATTGCCCACCAGGTTTTCCGCAATCTCCATCCACATCATGCAGTCGATATACACCTCGCCCGTCCATGCTCCCGGGTGCACGTGCACCTGTACCTGCGGGGTGGATAGCATCACAAGCGCGCGCTGCGTCTGCTCCATCCACTGCATGGCGGGGAGCCGTTCGCGCTGTGGCACCACGTCCTCCAGGCGCTGCACCCGGTTCATCTGCGCCACATACCGCTCCAACCGCTCGATCTGAAGCGTGCACACCTGCAGGGTCTGCAGCAGCTTTTCCTGCGTGACCTTGCCCTGCGGCACATAGGTCTGTAGAAAATCCGCATAGCCGTGCAGAACCGTCAGCGGCGTGCGCAGGTCGTGTGCAAAGGCGGCGTTGAGCCGCTTTCGCTCCTCCACCGCCTCCCACACCTGCCGGTTGTTCTGCTCCAGGCACGCCCGCATGCGCTCAAAGGAATCGCACAGTTGCCCCATCTCGTCGCGATTGTCGTATGCGGTGCGAAAGTCCAGATCGCTCTGCCCAATCTTCTGTGCGGCGTGGCGCAGGATGGACAGGGGCGTCTTGAGTTTGGCGCGGTAAAATGCGGTGGTAGCAAACAGCAGCACCGCACCGCAGACCAATACCACGTTGAGCAGCATCACCATGCCGCCGTACTGCAGCATCCACCGCTGCCCGTCCGACAGCGCCGCCAGCCCGTACGTCTCCCTGCGCATATACAGGCGTATCTGCACATCGTCAAACAGTTGGAGGAGAATGGTGCACAGGCTCAGCGCCAACAGCGAGAACACCAGCACGTACAGCGCAAACGACTTGCGGATGGACAGGTTGCGCGCCCAGCGCCTGCACCGCTTTATGCGACCCATTTATACCCCACGCCCCACACCGTCTCAATGTACGTCTTTTCGCTCACCGCCGAGAGCTTGACGCGGATGCGGCGAATGTGCTCGGCCACCACGTTGGCGTTGCCCAGTCCGTCCAGCCCCCGTACCGCCTCATAGATGCGCTCTTTGTGGAACACCTTGCCGGTGCAGGCTGAGCAGCTCCACGACGTCAAACTCCTTTTTGGCCAGCGGCAGCGTCTGGTTGCCAAACAGGACGCAGCGCTGGCTGTAGTCGATCACCACATCGCCGCAGAAGCGGACGTTGGCGGCCGTGCGGCTGCGCTGTTCGCGGCGCAGGTGCGCCCTTACGCGCGCCCCCAGCTCTTCCATGCCAAAGGGCTTGACGATGTAGTCGTCGGCCCCTGCCGCAAAGCCGACGATCTGATCCGCCTGCTCGATGCGCGCCGTCAGGAACAGGATGGGGCAGTTGACGTGCTGCCGGATGCGCGTGCACACCGTCAGCCCATCCAGATCCGGCAGCCCGATATCCAGTAAGATCAAGTCCGGTTGCTGTTCACAGCGCGCAATGGCCTCCTGCCCGCTTTGCGCCGTCAGCACCTCATAGCCGTTGATTTCAAAATAGTCCCGCAACAGGCGCACGATTTCCGCCTCGTCATCCACGACCAAAATGCGTACCACCTTCGCCTCGTCTCCTTTTCACATTGCTCTTTGGGTGATTGTACCACATCTTTCTCAACAAACTTTCAACCCCTGCCCAACGTGCAGAAGCCTCCCATGGGCCACCCGTTTGCGATCTGCCCCGCACCTTTGCAATGCCAATTGCATAGGCTGTCGATTGGGAGGGATATAGGATGAACAATCCGCATCAAACAGCCTGCGGATGTGGATGCCCCGTCGTCTACTACACGATCTATCAGTGGGCGACGGGCGCCACTGGACCGACGGGCGCAACGGGCGCCACCGGTGCAACGGGGCCGCAGGGCATACAGGGGCCCACGGGGGCAACAGGCCCCACCGGTGCGACGGGGGCCACCGGGCCGCAAGGGCCCTCCAGTGGCATCACAGGGCCGACAGGCGCCACCGGGCCGCAGGGCATACAGGGGCCTACCGGACCCACAGGTGCAACAGGCGCCACCGGGCCGCAGGGCGTACAGGGGTCTACCGGACCTACTGGACTGACAGGCGCCACAGGACCGCAGGGCGTGACTGGACCGCAGGGCATACAGGGGCCTACCGGACCCACCGGCACAACAGGCCCCACCGGGCCGCAGGGCATACAGGGACCCACGGGGCCTACTGGACCAACAGGCGCCACAGGACCGCAGGGCGTGACCGGACCCACAGGTGTAACAGGGGCCACCGGACCACAGGGCATACAGGGGCCTACCGGACCCACAGGTGCAACAGGCGCCACCGGGCCGCAGGG
>DXZF01000311.1 GCA_019415425.1 Bacillota bacterium
ATTTTGTTGAGCGCATTGATGTACGCATATACGCTCGCCCCCACGATATCCGTCGAGATGCCGCGGCCGGAATAGAGCTTGCCGTTGGAGCGCAGCTTGACGATCGTCTGCCCCATCGCCTCGCGGCCCTCGGTCACGGCCTGAATCTGGAAATCGTCCAACTCGTAATGCTTGCCGACGATCTGCTCAATGGCGAGAAACACGGCGTCGATACAGCCATCGCCCAGGGAAACGCCCTCGTATATCTGCCCGTTTCTGCTCAGCTTCATGTGCGCCATGGCCGCGATGTTGTTGCCGGTATTGACGACAAAGTTCTCCACCTTATACGCCGGGGGAACCTGCATGGCCGCAGAAGCGACGATCGCGTCCAGTTCCCTGTAGCCGATGCGCTCCTTGCGCGCGGCGATGGTTTGGAACGCCTCCCAGACCTTGACGCCGTCTTCTTCCGAAAGGTCGTACCCCAGCGTCTTGACCGCCTTCAACACTTCGGGCATCTGGTCGTGGCAGGAGAGCATCAGCGCGTCGTTGTCCTGCTGGACGCCCTGGTCAAAGGGGGAGGACTTGCTGCGGTCGGTCTGGCACATCCACTCGATCTGGCGGAGGATGCGGTTCATCTCGGTCATGCGCACCGAGCAGTATACGCCGTTCTCATGCCCTTTTGCCGCAATCACTCTGGAGATGTTCGGCAGGGAAATCGTGCTGGTGCGGTAGGCCGCCGCCTTGATCTCCGTCGCGCCGTGCCGGACCGCTGCGATCGCGCAGGCATCCGCCATGGACAGCTCATCCGAGCAGGAGATGCCCAGACGAACCTGTTTGAGTTCCGGCACGTTTTGGTAGAGCGCGTCGAGGAATTGCGTGAATGCATCGGGCAGCATGGCGCCTGCGGTGTCGCAAACGGTGATCGTCTGCGCGCCGGCCTGGATGGCCGCCGTGACCGCCTGATAGAGGAATGCCGGGTCGCTGCGCGTGGCGTCGTTGGCGATGAACTCCACATCCTGTGCAAACTCACGGCAGATGGCGATGGTCTCGCGGATGGACTCCAGCACGGCGTTGGGCTTTTTCCCAAAGATGTACTCCATCTGCACAGAGCTGACGGGCGCCGCCACCTGCAGGCGCGGGTGTCGCGCCTGTTTGAGGGCGTTCCACGTCGCCTCTACGCTTTGGCGGGAATGCTGCACGGGCACAGCCAGAATGCCGTTTTGCACGTTGGAGGCAATGGACTTGATGCGCAACGCATCGATCTTTGCCTGTTCGATGCCCTCGACCTCAATGACGGATACGCCAAGGCGATCCAGCAGTTTGGAAAGCTCCAGTTTTTCTTTAAAGGTGAGCGAAAATTTGGCATGGCTCTTTGCCTGTTTCATCGTTACATCGCTGATCCGCACTTCTTGCATTTGCTTTGCCTCTCCTTTTCCAACGTTCTGGGGGTAAATAAAATCCCCGAGGCCACTGTGGCCTCGGGGACGAAAATTGACGGTTTTCGCGGTACCACCCCGATTATCCTCTTCCTTGCGAAAGGGGATCACCTCTCTGACTCCAACAAGTCAACAGTCTGTAACGGGACACCCGGACTCCATTACTTGCCCGCTCCGGGCTTTGACAGAGTCGACTCAGGAATGAGGCTGCCATCTCCCATCCGTACCGGCTTCCACCACCCGCCGGCTCTCTACAACATGCCTGGGAAAGGCATAATTCCTTCAACGTCTTTCAATTGGTTAGTAGTATAACCACAAATAAAATGCGCTGTCAATACTTTTCTTTTGATTTTTTACGCGCGTTTGGGCAGCGACCCTGCGCGGTCAAAGTCCGCCGCCCTGAATCCGTTCTCCTCCCCTGCTGCACGGATAGAGTGCAAAATCGACGGCGGCCACACGCCCTTTCACTGCACATGGTATGCCCAGGCAGGTACCTGCGTGCGCCGCGTACCGGATGCCACGCCCTGGGCAACGGGCGCATGCGCAGCATGCATGGCAGGCGGAACGCCGAAAGCGCGACCCCTTTTCGCGAGCGGAACGATGCGGGGCCGCCGGTTGCGCGCTGGCCCAAACGGGCGTTGGCAGCATCATAAACCCGTTGTGTGCGCACTTACAAAAGAATGGCAGAGGCGCTGCATATGCTTTGTCGGCTGATTGCAAAGAGGGGAGCGCAGACCATGGATTGCAAAAAAGGGCGAAGCGCGGGCAGCTCGTTTCGCCGCGTCGGGCCCCGGCAAATTGAATGGGAAGCGCGGATGGCCCGATGCCCTCTTCTACTTGTTCAGAAAATGGGCCCATGCTTCGGCGTGTTCCGCAAAATGCACTTTCCAGTAGAACAGTTTCTCTCTATACGTTTGCTTCCTGTGTTCGATCGCCTGCACACAATTGTGTATCCCCAGCTCATAGACGAGGGAAGTCAGATCGTAAATTGGATAACCGATCGCATGGCCGGCCGTATGCACCACGGCACAGGCCTGCCCGATCGCATGGCAAGTCGCTATATCTGCTTTGCAGGCAATTTCCTTTGCAAAGGCATGGCAATCCAGAATCTTCCGCTGTGCCTGGCGCATTTTGATCTTGCCTGCAGCCCAGTCTTTGGATGCTTTCAACGCCTCGCTCGGCCGCTTTTCTTCCGGGTACTTTTCCAAAAGACGCGCAACTGACTCGGCCGCCAGGTCCTGCGCCCATAGGATCATCGTCCTGTGATCCTGATTCTGAAACAGCGCGATCAGATCCTGCAGGTATGCTGAATCCTTTGCGAAGAGAATTTGGTTTCGATTGTCAATCCTTCTCTTTACTTCGTCCATCCAGTCCATCGCACATTGAACCTCTTTCTTGGTGCTTTGTGATCAAACATCGTGTTTCTGCCTTTCCCACCGATAAAGATCGCTTTGTATCGCCTCTCGTTTAAATAAAATGCAGAACCCCTTCCCTTTTACAGCCGACAAAAAGGGATATTCTGCACGGAAACCTGGCGAATTTGAACTGTGCAAGGCAGAATATCCAGATGGCGCGCGCCTGTAAAATGGCGCCGTTGCGCGCTTACAGGCGCGCGGGCGCTGTGCACGGCATTTTGTGCAAGCAGAAGGCACAGGCGAGCGGGGCCGTCGCCCATTTTTCTGCCAGAGGCAAGAAGCAAGTCGAAGCAAAGGTTGCCGAGATAGATCTCCTCTTTCGGGCAACAAAATATCGCAACACACAAAAGTGAGCTGCGATATTGAGGGTGCGGACACTGTCCGCTGGTGCCGAAGACCGGACTTGAACCGGTACGCCCTTGCGGGCGGGGGATTTTAAGTCCCATGCGTCTGCCAATTCCGCCACTCCGGCAAGCATGTGCCCTAAAAGTATACCATAAACCCCCTACGCGTCAAGCAGCGCACAGATGCAAAGCGGGCGTTCCTCTGTTCTGAGGAACGCCCGGTGTCCATCGTATCCGATTTATTTTTCGAGATACAGTTCCACGCCGCCAATTTCAATGGTCAGCCTGCCATCTTTGAGCGTCGCTTCCATCGACTGTCCATCCGACTCGATGGTAACGGTCTCGCCGTTCACCGTGTAGGTGCCTTCACCCGTGCCGCTGAACAGCGAGGAGGTCAACGTCACTTTTCCATCGTTGCACTCAAGCGTCATGTCCAGATCGGGTTGCACGGCCTGCAATTGATCCGCCGTCATCTCATTGCCGGCCACTTTTGCACCCGAAAGGTTCCACGTGCCCGCCATGGGATCCGACGAACCTCCGCAACCGACCAGCGTGAACAGCGCCACCAAGGCCAACGCGACGATCACCAGCAATGTCTTTTGCGACCTCTTCATGTTCCATACCTCTCTTCAAAAGATTTACACGTATATTGTGACATGAACCTCCCATTATGGCAAGAGCCATCGCCAAAATTTTTTCACAATTTTGCCACGGTTTGATGGAATCGACCCGATTGAGGTCACCGGGAAGGGGCGCTTCGGGTATAGACAAGCGGGCGTCAACCAGGGCAAGCGTGCAGGGCAAACCGTTTGCGGTACGCTATCCCTCCGCACGCTCTTTTGTGCCCGATTCGCACGGGGCAGCGGCGCTTGCAATCTCCTTTCCCCGCGTTTGAGCGGGCACGCGCAGATCACTTTGCACAGCGTTTCGCTGGCGATCAGCGGTTTTTGCCCCACATGCCGCCTGTGAGGCGCGTTTCTTTTCCGCCCATGCGCTTTGCCCGTTGGGGCCAACGCTCACGCCAGCACCGGGGCGCCCCGCCGGATGAGCGACCCCCGAAATTGGGGTTCCGTAAAGCAACCATTGCGGATGATCCAATGCCCGCGTACCATGGTGTGCAGCACTTTGCCGGTCACCTCCAGCCCCTCGTACGGGGAGTAATCGGTCTGCATATGGGCCGTGGCGGCCGAGAGCGTCTGCCGGGCATGGGGATCCAGTACCACGATATCCGCATCGCTGCCCACGCGCAGCACGCCCTTTTGCGGGTACATGCCCATGAGTTTGGCGTTGTTTGTAGCGGTCAGTTCGGCAAAGCGCGCAATGGAGATCCGCCCTTTGGCCACCCCTTCAGCATACAGCACGATTCCGCGCGTCTCCAGCGTCGGCAGCCCGTTTGGCATCTTGGGGAAAAACGTCTCAAAACGGCGCTTTTGCTCCAGCGAAAAATCCGTGGTATCGCTGTTGACGACATCCACAAGCCCCTCCTGCACCATGCGCCACAACCCCTCGCGTTCACTCGCGGCGCGGATGGGCGGGCTGCAGACGAATTTGCACGCGTCCTCGCGCGCGTAGACCGATTCATCCAGCACGAGGTAGTGCGGACATACTTCGGTAAAGATGGGCAGCTCCCCTTTGGCCATACGAATCATCTTTGCGCACGCGCCAATGCTCACGTGTGCAAAGAGCGTGGGCGCGCCGGTCTGCTGCACCAGCCCCAGCACGCTGTACATCGCCTCCAATTCGCTCACCGGCGGCCGGCATTGGGCGTGGTCCATGGGACGCGTGGCGCCCCTTTGCACTGCATCTGCGATATAGCGCTCAATCATCTCGGCACTTTCCGCGTGCACCATGGCGAGGCCGCCGTGCGTTTGGATGCGGCGCATCACCTCATAGATGCCCGCCTTTTCCAGCATGCGTCCGCCACGGTAGATGGTGAACATTTTGACGGTTGGGAACCCGCTCTGCAGCAGTTCTTCAATCTGCGCGTAGTGCAGCGGATCGGCATGGGTGAGGTTGGAATGAAAGGAATAGTCCACATAGCAGTGCCCTTTGGCCTGGCTGAGCTTCTCCTCCATTGCCTGCTGCGGCGTCTGATCGCCATAGGGAAAGGCAAAGTCGATGAACGAGGTCGTGCCGCCGTACGCTGCGGCAATGGTCGCATTTTCGTAATTGTCCATCGAGGGGAAACTTCCCCGCGTCTTGGCCAAATGCGCATGGGCATCAATCATGCCGGGCAGCACGTACATGCCCTGCGCATCCAGGGTCTGCTCCGCCTCGGCCAACGCGCCGGCATCGCCCAGCGCCACGATTACGCCGTCCTTGATGGCAACGTCGCAATCTACTACGCCCTGTTCCGTCACCACTTGTCCATTGCGGATCACACAATCGAGCATCGTATACGCCCCCTTTTGTTGTGGCGCCCGCCATCTGCAACCGCAGCTCCCTGCCAGATGCTTGCAACGGCGTCGCCGTCCTGGCCAGCAATGGTTCTGCTGCCGACAGCATTATAACACGGCCCCTTCCCCTGGCCAAACAATGTTCTTCCCCTGAGGGCGACGGCATCCGTCGATCGAAAAAGGAGCCGGACGATCCGGCTCCCTCTATGCATGCTTACGCCAATGTCCTGGCCTGGTCCCGGTTGACGACCCGGTAGACCGCCTTGCTCACCGCAGTGCCGATCACAAGGCACGCGACGCTCTCCAGCAGCGTGTTGAGCGTGATGAAGGTGAGCATAAAGCTCAAGACCGATACCCCGTTCTGTGTGGCCATGCCCAACATGGTGTTGTAAAACAGCACGCCCACACTCGTGACAAAGAAGAGGGTGTTGAGCAGCGCACCGCTCAGGCTGGCGATGGCGAACGAGGCGAGCTGGGTCTTGTCCCTGCGGTACAGCAGGCGGAAAATCAACCCGCTGAGCCATCCCATCAGCACGCGCGGCACCATGCACGCCACCAATGTGTAGAACCAGTTTACCTGCAACAGCATGGCGCCGAACGCGCTCATGCCAAAACACTGGATGAAGCTGGTCGCGCCAAATACCGCGCCCAGCAGCGCGCCCGCGCCCGGCCCCAGTACGATGGCGCCGATGACGACGGGGATCATGATAAACGTGATCTCCACCCCTGCCGTCCTCAGGTACCCCAGTGGCGTAAATGCCATGAGCACGATGATGGCGATGAGCAGCGCCATCTGCGTCAGCCGTTTGCTGTCCATGCGTTTGCCGTCTTTCATTGTAACATTCCTCCTGCTGCCGTCCGGCAGGGCCGGTACAGCGCAAATGATTTGGCTTCAGGTTCGGTTCTTTTGCCAGATGCAGCACAGGCCGCGCAGCGTCAAATGGGCCTCGTGCTGCACCGCCACCTTGAGGTGCGGCGCAATCCACGGCGCCGCGCCGCCGGTGAGCAGCACGTGCGGCCGCTGCGAAAGCGCCTCTTCGTAGCGATTGAGCATCCCTTCCACCATGGAGGCTGCGCCGAGGAGCACGCCGGCCTGGATGGCCTCCGCCGTGTTGCGTCCAAATACGCCGTGGCGCGGCGGGGTCAGGCGCACCTCGCTCAACTGCGCCGCTCCCCTTTTGAGCGCGTCCATGGACATCTGCACGCCGGCCGCAATGGCCGTCCCAATGAGCGTGCCGCTCTGATCGAGCAGGGTAAAGGTCGTCGCCGTGCCCATGTCCACAATCACGCACGGCATCGGCGCGTACGCACAGGCCCATACGGCGTTGGCCGCCAGGTCGCACCCCAACAGGCGCGGCTGCTCGATCTGGATGTTGAGGCCGGTTCGGACGCCACTGGTAACGTGCAGCACGTCCGCAATGCCCAAAAGCGAAAGCGCCTTGAGCAGGCAGGGCGTGAGAGAAGGCACGACGGAGCCGACCACCGCGCAGCGCAGCTGCGCACGGTCCACGTTTAACAGCGCGAATACCTGGGTCAGTTCCACCGCAATCTGCACCGCCGTACGGCGCGGATCGGTTGCGATCGGGGCGACAAAAACCAGTTCGTCCCCGTCAAAACCGCCCACGCTGATATGGGTGTTGCCGATCTCTACTGCCAACAGCATCCATCTTCCTCCGTTCCGGAACCTTTTGCCTTTTTGCATTATATCGCATGCCGGGAAAAAGCGCCATCGCCATCTGCGCATACAAAACAGCGCTGTCGCGGCATGGCCGCAACAGCGCGATCATTTTCATTTACTCATCAACGGGAAAGCCGCGGGCACTTTTTGCGCAGCCATGGCACAAACGCATCGGCCGCACCGCTTTGGAATCCGTTTTTATCCACCATGATCAGCATGCGCTTGGGCAGCATCAGCAGGTACAGGTTGGGGGTCTCGTGGATTTTGACAATCTGGTCGTAGGGGATGCGCATCTCGCCGCCGCTCTGCTCGTTGATCCCCAAAATGTGGTCGTCAAAGAAGAGGTTGCGCGTCTGCACCTCTGCATGGTAGGTCGCCCAATAGCGCTTGTAGGCGCGCTTTGCATTCATCGGCGGCTCCACCACCAGCAGGTACGCCCATACGAGCGCAAATACAAACGATACGACTGCGCGCCACACCACGCCAGCGATCGCCTCCCACACGCCCAGCGCCACAAACAGCAGGCAGGCGATCAGCAAAACCAATCGAAACACCTGTGTGGTCTTGCGCCCCATTTCCAACAGGTGTTGCTGCGTATACGCACAGGTGTTTTCAAACAGCGCCTTTTCGGCCATTTTCCTCATCCTTCCCTCGCCCGTGCAGGCAGCCCGGGCACAGCGAAACGATTATAGCACGCCATCTCGCGCCTGTCGACGACCAACCCCGAAGCACACGCCGCTTGGCATGCGTACCCCCTGGGCCGATCGCGATTGCGCCGTGCCGATCGCCACGAACCGTGCACGCCGATTGCATTGGCGCGCATCGGCCCCATCACAGGGGCAGGGGCTGCGTTCTCTCCCCGCCCCTGTCACTTGCTGCCTGCAGGCCCCTGCTCCCCCGCCATCCGGGCAGCGCCTGCCGCAGCATCGCTTTCCATCTGCGCAGATCGTCTTTTTTCGTCCCGCGCGCCGCGCGCGGCCTTGCGGAAAGCCAGGGGGGTCTGCCCCAGTCTCTGCCTGAACCGTTGAATGAAGTAGCTGGTGCTGCCGAACCCACAGTCATAGGCGATACGGCTGATGGACAAATCCGTATGCAGCAATCGTGGAATGCTCTTTTCAATGCGCACCTGTAGCAGATGCGCAAAGAGCGTACAGCCCATGGCCTGTTTGAAAAAGCGGCAACACTCACTCTCACACAGGTGCACTGCGTCTGCAAAATCCCGGAGCGACAGCTTTTCTCCATAGCGCTGTTGCATCAGCGTCAGCAGGGTTCGAAGGCGTACGTCGTCGTGCCGATCCACCGCATCCGGCGCCACGGCATCGGTGCATTCCATGGTGGTCAACTGCTTCCAAATCCCCAGCAGCGCCATCCAGATCTCCCATTCATAGCCAGGGGGCTTGGCGCGGTACAGGCGATCCACCGTATCCATGAGCGGCAGGATAACCTGCCCGTCGGGCGTCTTATGCGAAAACACGCGGGTGTGCAACCTGTCCGGCTGCAAAAAAGGCGCAATATAGCGTTGCACAATGATGCTCTCCGGCGCGGTGCCCAAAAAGTTTGGATGCACGTCGATGCAGACATATGTGCCGTCTGTTCCCGCTACTGGCACAATGCTGTGAAGCGTATTGGCGTGCAGAAAGATCCCCTGCCCCTGGTACAGGACGTGCTGCGCCTGCCTGGTGCGCACACAGATGCAGCCCGCTACGACGCGGCACAGCTGCAGTTCTTCATGCCAATGCCAGTTGACATACCCCAGCACATTTTTGCTCAATTGCGTCTGGTAGACTGCCAACGGAAAGGCATCGCTCCCATGTCGCGTCGTCTCCCGATCGTTCTCGTCGATGGGAATGTCGTAAATCTGCATGCCTGCCCCTCCAATTGATCAATATAGCGATATTTTTCTCGCAATATTATGGTATACACACTTTATACACGTCAATAAAATGGTATTATCTTGGATGAGGAGCAACGATGCCATGCAACCACAGATGATGCGAGAATACGAAGAACAGCTCATTGCCCTGGCCAGCCGGGCGATCCAGATCCAAAGCTTTTCCGACCATGAGGGCGCGCTGGCGCGCTTGATTTTGGCGCAGATGCAGGCGCTTGGGTACGACGAAGCTTTTATCGACGGCACCGGCAACGTGGTGGGCAAAGTGGGCCACGGGCCAAACATCATTCATTTTGATTCCCACCTGGATACAGTAGAGGTCAACGACGCCGCCCTGTGGGACGTACCGCCCTTTTCCGGAAAGGTTGTGGACGGCAACCTGTGGGGGCGTGGTTCGGTCGATATGAAATCGGCGCTGTGCGCTTCGGTATACGCCGCAGCGCTGGCCAAACGGGCGGGCGTACTCGCGGGAAAGACCGTATATGTGACGGGCACAGTGTGTGAGGAGTATTGCGATGGCGAGAGCCTCGCCATGTTCTACAGGCAGTACGGCCTCCGGCCCAATTGCTGCATTATCTGTGAGCCGAGCAACAACGTCATCACGCTGGGGCACAAGGGCAAGGCGCAGATACGAATCACTGCGCGCGGTGTCTCGGCGCACGGCTCTGCGCCGGAAAAGGGGCAAAACGCCGTGTACGAAATGGCGGAGATCATCCAGCGCGTTCAGGCGCTCAACGGGCGGCTTTCCCAACAAAAGGCTGCGCACGGTACCGTCGTGCTCTCGGATATCCGCTGCGTCAGCGCCTCTCTAAACGCCGTGCCCAGTGCATGCAGCATCTATTTGGACCGCAGATTGGCGCCGGATGAGAGGATCGAACAGGTGCGGGCAGAGATGGATGCGCTGGTTGCGGGCAAAGATGCATTTTGGGAGGTTGGCACGCTCAGGCATACCAGCTGGACCGGGGCGGAGCTGGTCTACGAGCCCATGCACAATCCGTGGCAGATTCAGCGCGACCACCCGCTGACCCTGGCCATGGACAAGGCGTATGCATCCGTCTTTGGGCACGCGCCGCAGCAATATGATTTTTGGGATTTTGGAACCAACGCCGTCACGCCCATCGCCATGGGGATTCCCGTCATCGGCTTTGGCCCCGGTGCGTACAAGCTGGCGCATATGCGCAACGAACACTGCCCGGTACAGCAGATTCTGGATGCCTGCCAGGTATATGCCAGGCTGATCGAATTCCTGTAAAGATCTTTTGCCCATTTTCTCGACAGGAGGCCACACCATGGATGCACAGATCGTCACCCTGCACCACACACAACCCAAATGCGACACAGCGCAGTTTGGCGTGGAGCGCGCAGCGCAGGCGCTCGCCTTTCACCAGAGCTTCCCCGCCTATGCCCCCACGCCGCTGGTATCCCTAGCGCAGTTGGCAAATTGGCTGGGCGTCGGCGCAATCCACGTCAAGGATGAGAGCCAGCGCTTTGGCCTAAACGCCTTTAAGGTGCTGGGCGGCAGCTACGCCATTGCACGCTACATCGCACAGCGGCTCAACATGGACGCCGATGAACTGACGTATGCCAAAATGGTCGGCAAAGACGTCCAAGAGGCGCTGGGACCGCTGACGTTCATCACCGCGACGGACGGCAACCACGGCCGCGGCGTGGCGTGGACGGCGCGCCAGCTGGGCCAGCGGTGCATCGTGTACATGCCCAAGGGCAGCTCCCAGGAGCGCCTGGCGCACATAAGGGCGCTGGGGGCACAGGCGAGCATCACGGAATTTTCGTACGACGATGCCGTGCGCCTGGCACAGCAACAGGCCCAGGCACACGGCTATGTGGTCATCCAAGACACCGATTGGCCGGGCTATACGCAGATCCCCACCTGGATCATGCAGGGCTATACCACCATGGCGCTCGAGGCCGTGCAACAGCTGCAGCAGCAGGGAGAAGCGCCGCCCACACACCTGTTCTTACAGGCGGGCGTGGGCGCGATGAGCGGCGCAGTGACGGGGTTCTTCGCCCATTGGGCCAAGCGGGCCGGGGTCAAAGCGCCGATCGTGACCATCGTCGAGCCACAGAAGGCGGATTGCCTGTTCCGCACTGCCAAGGCCAACGACGGGCAGCTGCACTTTGCGCAGGGGCCCATGGACACCATCATGGCGGGCCTGGCGTGCGGCGAGCCGTGTACGGCAGGGTGGCGCGTGCTACACGACCATGCCGACCACTTTGCCTCGGTGCCGGAATACATTGCGGCAGACGGCATGCGCGTACTGGGCAACCCGTTGCCCGGCGATGCACGCGTGATCTCCGGCGAGAGCGGCGCGGTCACACTGGGCCTGCTGTACCACGTCCTGCACGGCGCCGATCTGGGCGCGTGGCGCGAACGCCTGCAGTTGGACGCGAACAGCCGCATCCTGTGCATCTCGACCGAGGGAGACACCGACGCCGCGCGCTACCGCCGCATCGTGTGGGAGGGCGCATACGCCGGCAACGCGTGAGCCGTCGCAGCATTGGCGCTATTCCTATATGTATATATGTCTCTTTTGCAAAGCACCCCCTTCGGACGCCATCGGGCATCCGAAGGGGGTCTGCCTTTGCCACGTGCCTCTACGGGGTATCCTCGAACGAACACGCCTGCAGCGCGCGCTCGCGAAACGCCGCATACGCCTGTGCCAGATCGCCCAATGCCGCGCGTTCGCCACGCGTGAGCGTCTCCCACACCGCCATGGCAATCGACATCGTCCCTCTGACCGTCCTGCTCTTCCACGTGCCGATGATGCGGCCATCCCGCACGATTGCGCCGGGATTGGCCACCGTTTTCCACACCGCGCGCTGCCGCCTGGTATCGGGCAACACGATCTCCCGATCCCGCAAATCCAGGTACGGGTCGTGCGCGCCCAGCAGGCGCAATCCCTGCCCGCTGCCGTCCGCGGCACGCAATGCATCGAGATCCTTGGCGAGCAGGTAGCGGCGCTTCCCCTCTACCTCGACCGGTTCCAATTCCGGCTGAACGGCGTTCCACATCCGCCTGGCCTGCTGCGGCGAACAGCCCAGCCACTGCATCAGCGCCGTCCGGGTGGAGGGGCCGTAACAGTGCAGAAATCTGCGCACCAGTTCGCGCTGCGCCTGTGGGCACGGCTGTAGCGCCTGCCCCGTCCAGTGTGCAAAGGATGTAAACGTCGGATGCGTCCCCTGCCGCTGGCCAAAGACGACCTTTCCCTCAAACGAACACGGCCGCAACAAAAACGATACGACGGCACCGCCCACCGTCTGCCGGTCGGGCCGTCCGTACATCGAAGGGGCGTTCCACAGCGCCCGCTGCTGCGGCGATAACGTTTCGCACACGAGGTCGGCCAGCACCTGATCCAGCGCTTCCTTGCTGGTGACGGTGTGCGTGCGCAGGTATTCAGTCGCTTGGCTGACGCGTGCAAACAACTCCTCAAACGGCATCTGCACCGCCTCCTGCGCCAGCGCAATCCCGCGCGTGTAGATCCACGGCTGTTCGTCCGGCCGGGCGATCAGGGCCGAGAGAAACACCGCGCTCTCGCGCGTGGGAAAGACCACCGGTACGCCGCGGTAGCTCCACGCCTGCAGCAAACTCTTTTGCCGGTACAGCGCATCGTGCAGTTGCGCAAGCGTGCAATGGCTGCGGTTGAACGCCACCGTCTCCCATGCGCCGGGCGGCGAGTTTTGCAGCCCGCAGGCGCCCGCTACCGCCTGCAGGTCTTTGCTCTCCCCTGCCCTGTCCAGATGATGGGCCCGCAGGCGAAAGCCCCGGATTTGCGTTGCCTCTACTCGCATTCCTGCCCTCCCGCTTTCCGTGTGTGCGCCGTCTCTTGGTGCGTTTGGGCCTCTTCGGTGCGGCACAAACCGGCCAGGTCACTCTGCATGCGCGCACAGCTGCTGCGCACCCGCGCATGCCCTGCGGCGCGGCACAGGCGCGCATTGACGGCTTGGCAGAGCAATGGCTGGTCCATCGCGCTCGTGTCCACGAGCATTTCACACGCCATCACGTCCTCCCAGGCGCGGTTGAGGTACGCCACTTCGCGCCTGCCGTGCGTGCGCGTGCACGCGACGGCCCCCGCCATCGCCAGATAGCGCAGCACTTCGGCCCGTGGAAGGTTTGCATCCAGCAACGCCGTGTGCAGCGCGTGCAGTGCAAGCGCGGGCAGCCGCTTCCACTGCTCCGGCGCCAGGTCATACAGCACGACGCAAAAGCGGTTGTGCGCGTTGACCAGCAGCAAACTGTCCTTTTCCCGCAGCGCGATGCGGTGCGCGTCCCAGCAAAAGAGCCGGTTTTCCTCCCGGCCATACGGCAGTGCGCGCAGGCGCAAAAACCGCTGCAGGGGAAACGTATATCCCAGTTCCATTGCATCCTCCTCCCGTGCACCGCACCGGTGTGTGCCGTGCCGCTTCAGCTGCAGTGTACCCGTGCGCAATTCCCCGCGTCAACCGGCATGCGCGCGATTCATGAAACCCAATTTGCAGCGTCCATGCGCCGTTTTGCCCGCCGAGCCCAAAGCGGTGCAACCGCGTCTTTCCATGTGCGTTCCAGATTTACGGCAAGAATCTGTC
>DXZF01000312.1 GCA_019415425.1 Bacillota bacterium
GGATTGTCACGTCGCTCCCCGCACGGGGAGCGTGGATTGAAATCTCGCCCGCCTGTGATGCGGTTGCGCTGATCATGGTCGCTCTCCACACGGGGAGCGTGGATTGAAATCGCGTCACCGTTACGAAGAGCGATGGGGAAACGGGTCACTCTCCGCAGAGGGGGTGTGGATTGAAATACGTTCTGGGTCAGCCCTGTCGGGATGCCGCCCGCCGCTCTCTTATAGAGAACGTGGATTGAAATTGCACACGGATGGCTAATGCCGGCATGAATCCCAGTCACTCTCCGCACGGGGAGCGTGGATTGAAATTTTGGCGATGTCATTATCCCCTTTGTCGATCATGTCGCTCCCCACACGGGGAGCACGGATGGAACTTTATGCCTTGCTATGCGCATCGGCATGATGTTAGCGTCGCTTTTTGCAGCGCGCACGGCCTTGAACGCGCGCATCGTTTCTTGACAGTGCACGGGATCGGCTTCTATACTCAAAAGGAAATGCGCCCTGTTGCAGGCAGGGACAAATCCCAAAGCGTATAGCGGTACAGGAGGTTTGCATGCAGGAGATCAAACTGATCGTGACGGATCTGGACGGTACGTTTTTGACACATGCCTCAGAGAGCGCCATCGAGGAAAACAGGCGGGTCATGCACCAGGTGCAGCGCATGGGCATCCCGGTGTTCCCGTGTACGGGGCGTTCGTGGGTCCAGAGTGTAGAACAGGTGTCCAAATACGGGTTTGACAACCTCTGTGTGGTCAACAACGGCGCTTCGCTGGTGGAAATTGGCAGCGGCGCGCTGCGGTATCGCAACCGCATTGCGCCGGAGTTGGTAGCGCCGCTGCTGCAGCTGGGCAAGAAGTATGCGGGCTGTGAAATCCTCACACAGGTGTCGTGCCACTCGTTCATAGGCTTTTTGGAGCCCGAGGAAGCGATGACGCGCGAACGGCTGATCGGTCGATATGGGCCGCAGCTGAACAGTGAAAACAAGCTTGTGATGTTCCGCACCGTAGAGGAGATGATCGAGGGCACGCGCGATGCGGCGGAGCTGATCCGCTATATTGCTGAGCCCGACCGCGTGCCCAAGCAGATGCTGGACGAGCTCCATGCCATGCAGCGGGTCGAGGTGGCATGGTCGTATCGGCTGCATCTGGACGTGATGGCAAAGGGGGCCAACAAGGGCTCTTTGCTGCCGCTTTTGGCGGATATGTGCGGCGCAAAGGTAGAAAATGTGATGGCGCTGGGCGATCAGGACAATGACGCCCCCATGCTGGCGATGGCGGGGTTTGGCGTTGCGATGGGCGGCGCCAGTCCAAAGGCCAAAGAGGCTGCGGATTTTGTCTCGGATACGGCGGAGCACAGCGGGTTCGCCAAAGCGCTCAAAGAATTTGTGTTAGATCGATAAGCAGCAAAAAGCGGCGCCCTGCCTTTCACAGGCAGGGCGCCGTTGCATGTAAAACCACGTGAGGCGAATTGAACTGATTTACTGTACGGCCAGCACACTCTGGCGTTTGCGCTCAAAGTAGCGGTTGGCCGCCATGAACAGCACAGAGGCCACCAGCACAATCACACAAGTGACCTGGTAGTACACGCGCACGCCGGCCGTGCCAACGATGTTGCCACCCAGTGTGCTGGCGATGATGGTGGCCAGCGCCAGCGTGGTGCTGTTGAGCATCTGCACGGTGCTGCGCAACTCCGGCGGGGCCAGTTCCTGTGCATACAGCACCTGGCTCACCGTCAACAATCCGTTGTTAAAGCCAATCAACAGGCCGATTCCCAGCACATAAGCGGCACTGGTGGCCTGTGAAAAGGCAAACTCGCCCAACCCCATCAGCACGATGGAGAACGTCAACACGCGCCGTGCGCCATAGCGCCGCACAATGCGGCCGCTCAGGTACATCAGCGGGATGCCGCACAGTGAACGCACGGTGTTGAATGCGCCAGCGTGGACATGTGCGCGCCGATTTCATCCAACAGATAGGGGATGTATACGCTCGTCGAGCTGGAAGGGATGTTGGCACAGGTCATGACCAACAGCATGGCGACCAACAGCGGATCGCGCACCAACCGCCCCAGCTTCAAATCCTTGAAGCTGGCGTGCCCGGCGGTTCCGGAGGTCACATCCGGCAGCTTTTGCATCGCAAAGACGATGAACAGCGCCAGAATGCCCCCGCCATAGTACCCCACGCGCACGGTGGAGAACTTGGCGATCAGGTACGTAAAGCCCATGCTGGCGATGGCGGTGGCAATGGAAGCGTAAATGCGCACTTTGCCGTACTCGATGTTGGGCACGCGCTTTTCCATCTGCACCATCCAGCTGGAAAACATGTAGTCGAGCGGACGGTAAAAAAAACGCACGATCACCGTCATCACGGGCGCCATGGTCAGCGCACCGAACGGCACGTGCTCAAACAACGGAACGATGGGGAAGAGAATGACAACGCCCATCAGGCAGATGAAGAATACCTTTTTTACGGTGTGAAATTTATCGCAGGCCATCCCCCATACGATGGGGATAAACACGCCCACGACGGAACGGATGCTGGTAAACAATCCCACTTGCCCCGGGGTGAGCCCCAGCTCTTTGAGATAAGCGGATGCATACAGCGTACTGGCGATGAACAAACCCATTAAAAACTGTACAATACAGAAATTGCGCCGGTGTCGTCTGGCCTCCTCTGCAGAAAATGCACCGGACTCTGTGCGATCCATACGATGTCCCCCTCTTTATGATAGCAACAATGACAAAGCTGCGGCCTCTTTGTTCCGCAAATGTAGCGTACGGCCTCCTTTCCAAAGAGATCGGCGGAGCCCGGCTCCACCCTGTGCACCACAACCCTGCCCCCTCTGCATGGACTGCGCGCATCTGTGTGTACAATGTCTAACTCTTCTTATCCCTAATATACTACCTGTAAGGTAAAAACGAAACAACTTTGCAAAAAATTTTTTACATGGAAAACATATATCTAACACAATGTCGGTTTTTACAGGAAATCACTTGCGCTTGTGCCGGCAAAGGAGGACGAAAAGAACGCCCCCTGCTCGCAAGCAGGGGGCGTTGCGGTACAGCCTCTTTCAATCCACAGCCGCAGTCGGCCGGGCCGCCTGTGACGGATG
>DXZF01000313.1 GCA_019415425.1 Bacillota bacterium
GTGCACCACAGTCCAAAAAGTCCTGTTGCGTCAGTACCATCATCGCTGCGCGATCCTCGCACAACATCTCGATGGAGTCCAACGCGCGCCCCAGCAGCCTGGTCTTGCTCAACTTGCGCCTTTGATAGATTTCGCGCACCAGCTTTTGCATATCCGCCCCCGCCTGCACCAATTGCGCGGCGAGCATCAGGGTGTTCGGCGTGGTATTGCTGTGCTGGAAATGGCCGGTATCGGTGGAAATGGCGGTGAGCAGGCACTGGGCGATCTGCGCATCCACGCGCACCCCCAGCTCGTTTAGCACTGAAAAAATCAGCTCTCCTGTGGCGCAGGCCTTTGGCTCCACCCAATGCAGGTGACCGTACCCGTCGTTGGAGACATGATGGTCGATATTGATCACCATTTTGGCCGCGGACAACGCGGCCTGCACGGTGGTGCCCGCACGGGCGCGGTCGGCGCAATCCACGCAGATGAGCACCTTATGCGCAACATCCGCCACCGTATGCTGAATCAGTTGCGCGCAGGGCAACGACCGGTATAGCTCCGGCACTTCGTCCACGCACACCAACTCCACTCGTTTTTCCAACTGCATCAGGCCCATGGCCAATGCAAACAAGGACCCCAATGCATCGCCATCGGGGTTCTCGTGACAAATGACGGCAAAGTCCGTCTGCTGTTGTAGGCATTGCACAATGGCGGCAAGGTCATTGTTTTTCATCGTTCTTTACCACCTGGTCGATCAGCTTTGACATGTTGACGGCATAGGCAATGGAATCGTCTTGCACAAAGTGCAATTCGGGAACGCGCCGCAAATCCAACCGCCCTGCCAGCGCACGGCGGATAAAGCCGCCCGCACGCTGTAGCGCCTGCGTCGTTTGCTCGCGCTGCGCCTCATCGCCCATCACGCTGACGTAGATCTTGGCGTGCGCCAAATCGCGCGTAACCTCTGCGCGCACAACGCTGACCATGGCGGCAAGGCCGGGGTCTTTGACGTCGTTTGCGAGGATTGCCTCTATTTCACGCCGCACCTCTTCATTGATGCGCTGAGATCGAAAACCTGCCATTACTGCTCCACTTCCTGCTCGGTGAAGGCCTCGATGATATCGCCTTCTTTGATGTCATTATAGTTTTGCAGGCTCAGGCCGCATTCATACCCGGAAGATACTTCGCGCACGTCATCCTTAAAGCGCTTGAGCGAGGCAAGCTTGCCCTCGTAGATCACTACGTTGTCGCGCAGCAGGCGGACGCTCGCATTGCGCACCATCTTGCCGGACTGCACCATGCAACCTGCAATCGTGCCGACGGAAGATACCTTAAACGTCTCACGCACCTCGGCCGTACCGAGGGCGACTTCCTCAAAGACCGGCTCCAGCAGGCCCTTCATGGCCTTTTCGATGTCCTCAATGGCATTGTAAATGACGCGGTACAGGCGAATGTCCACATTTTCGCGCTCGGCCGCGATGCGAGCCGGGCCGTCCGGGCGCACGTTGAAGCCAATGATGATGGCATTGGATGCGCTGGCCAGCATGACGTCGCTGACCACGATCGCACCGGCACCCCCATGGATGCAGCGCACGCGCACCTGATCGTTGGACAGTTTTTCCAGCGAGGAGCGCACCGCTTCCACAGAGCCCTGCACGTCTGCCTTGACGATGATATTGAGATCTTTGATCTCGCCTTCGGAAATCTTCTCGAACAGATCGTCCAGCGATACGCGCGCCGTCATCTTCATCTGCTCGCTCTTGATCTTGGCCTTGCGCTCTTCGACGACCTGCCTGGTCAGTGCGCTGTCCTCCACGGCGTAGAGGAGATCGCCTGCCTCCGGCACATAGTCAAAGCCCAGAATCTCAACCGGCATGCTGGGCCCAGCCGATTCCACCCGCTCGCCCGCATCGTTGAGCATGGCGCGCACGCGTCCGCTGGCCGTACCGGCGACCACCGTCTGCCCCACGCGCAGCGTGCCGTTCTGCACCAGCACCGTGGCAACGGGGCCGCGGCCCTTGTCCAATTTGGCCTCCACGATCGTGCCCTTGGCCAGCCGGTTGGGGTTGGCACGCAGCTCCAGCACATCGGTGACGAGCAGGATCATTTCCAGCAAATTGTCGATGCCTTCACCCGTCTTGGCGGATACCGGCACAATGACGGTGTCGCCGCCCCACTCTTCCCACACGAGGCCGTGCTCCGTCAGTTCCTGCCGTACGCGCTCGACGTTGGCTTCCGGCAAATCGATCTTGTTGATGGCCACAATGATGGGCACCTCCGCCGCCTTGGCGTGGTTGATTGCCTCCACCGTTTGCGGCATGATGCCATCGTTTGCCGCCACCACCAGGATGACGGCATCTGTGACCTGCGCGCCGCGCGCACGCATGGCGGTAAACGCCTCATGCCCGGGCGTATCCAGGAAGGTGATGGTCTCCCCGTTGCACTCGACGCAGTACGCGCCGATATGCTGGGTGATGCCGCCCGCTTCGCCCGCCGTGACGCGGGTAGAACGGATTTTGTCCAAAAGCGAAGTCTTTCCGTGGTCTACGTGACCCATGATGGTCACCACCGGCGGGCGTTTGACCAGCTGATCTTCGGTATCCGGCTGATCGACGGCGCTGAGCGCGTCCTCCGCCGTGCGCTCCAGCTTCTGTTCCAATTCCACGCCGAAGTCGCTCGCGACCAGGGCCGCGGTGTCAAAGTCGATCTCGTTGTTGATCGTGGCAATCACACCCAGCATCATCAGCTTTTTGATGATTTCCGTGGCGGGCTTTCCGATGCGATCCGCCAACGTCTTGACCGTGACGGTTTCACCCGTGATGACGGCCTTTTCAATCTTGACGGGCTCCGGCCGCTGCTGTTGCTGGTGCTTGCGCTTGGGCCTGCGGCCATAGCGCGTGTACTCTTCCTCCCCACCCATCTGGGCGCGGCGCTCGCGGTCCAGTGCCTTGCGGTTTTTGCTCTTCTTTTCGTTGTCGAACACGCGCACGTAACTGGAGCGATTGGGATCGTAGTTGCTGACCTTGGCCTTTTTGTTGGCCGGTCCCGACATTGCGGCAGACAACCCGCCGCCCATCGGACGGCCGGGGCGATTTCCGCCAAAGGAACGCTGCCCTCCATCGCGCTGCTGGTATCCACCTGGGCGCCCGGAACGGTCGCCCTGCTGGCGCTGCTGATAGCCGCCCGGACGCCCGGAACGGTCGCCCTGCGGCCGTTGGCCATCGCGCTGTCCACGGCGCGCCGCCTCCTCTTTGGCGCGCTGCGCATTGCGGATGGCCGCATCGTCGCGCAATACGCGGCCCTGCATGCGCGCCAGCCGTTCGGCCGGACGCTCAAACTTGGGCGCCGGAGCGGGCGCAGACGTCTGCGGCTGGGGGGATTGCTGCGGCGTCTGTTCTGCCTTTGGCTCCTGCGGCTTTTGTTGCGTCTGTACCGGCGGCTTCTCCTGCGGCGTCTCCGATGTGTGCGCGGCCTTTTCCTGGGCCGCTGAAGGCGTCGTGCGCTCGGCAGAAGGCGCCTGCTGCACAGGTGCTTCCGCCTCTTTGGCCTGCGGCGCCACCGGTTGTGTGACGACGGTCACCCGCTTCTCCGGCGCCTGTGCGACGGATTCTGCAGCGGGCGCAGCGGTTGCGGGAGCTTCCTGGCGGGCCGCTTCCCGTTGTAGCCGCTCTTCCTCGCGGGTGCGCTTGATCAGCTCACCTTCCAGCCGCTTGGCGGATTCGATGCGTGAAGTGATCTCCTTTTGCATCGCTGCAATCGCAGAAAGGCTCTCCTTGCTGCTGCGGGCGACCTCTCTGGCTACCTCGCCAATCTTCATCTTTGTCGTGTTCTGCGTCATCCTTTTCCCCCCGTTGTTGGATCCCCATATAAGGCTTTTTCAATCTGTTCTGCCAACCCCTGATCCAGTATCGCCAAGCACATGCGGCCCGGCTTCCCCGCCGCCTGGCAGGGCGCCTGCAAGAGGGCCATCGGCACTTTGTAGTACCGGCAGAGATCGGTATATTGTTTCTGCGTGTTCATGGCGCTTTCGCAATCCACGATCACGAGTTTGGCGCGACCGCCCTTGACGGCTTTTTCCACCGCCAGCGCGCCCACCACCAGCCTACGGCCACGCGCGGCCAGGCCGATGAGGTTATGCGCTCTACTGTGTTGCTGCACGCTTTTCAATTTCCTCTTTCAACTGTGCAAGCACCTGCGGCGATAGCCGCACGCTGCGAGATTTTTGTGCCATTTGCAGGCATTGCATATCGGGGCAGATGTACGCCCCACGCCCATTCTGTTTGCCGGTCGGGTCTGCGGCCATCTCCCCTTCCTTGGGGATGACAACGCGCAGCAATTCCTTTTTGGGCTTCATCTGCTTGCATCCGATGCACATGCGCATGGGCACTTTGCCACGTTTCATGGTGTTTGTTACTCCGTCTGTTCAGTATCGTCCGCTTCAAACAGCGGCTCCTGCGGATCGGGCGCCTGCATCGCAATTTCCTGTTGCTCCTGCTCCATGCGCTCCTGCTCCAAAAGTTCTTCATACAGTTCCTGCGCCTGCGACTGGCTCTTGATATCCGTCTTCCAACCCGTCAGCCGCGCTGCCAGTTTGGCGTTGATCCCCTTCATTCCAATGGCGAGCGAGAGCTGGTTGTCCGGCACGACGACCTTGGCCGCGCGCTCCGCCTCGTTGATCTGCACCATGATGACCTTGGCCGCGCTGAGGCTGGCGGCGATGAATTCAATCGGGTCGGCACTCCACGGAATGATGTCGATCTTCTCGCCGTTCAACTCTTCCACAATGCGCTCGACGCGGCTGCCCTTGGGTCCGACGCAGCTGCCGACCGCATCCACCTGCGGATCCGACGAATACACGGCCACCTTGCTGCGCACCCCCGGCTCGCGCGAGATCGCCTTGATCTGCACGACGCCGTCCATCACTTCGGGAATCTCCAATTCAAACAGGCGCTTGATCAACTCGCGGTTGCGGCGCGAGACGATGACAGGCGTCTCCTTGCCGCGCACTTCGCGATCCACCTTGAGCACATAGACTTTCAATCGATCGCCCGGGCGATACACTTCGCCGTCCACCTGCTCACTGATCGGCAGAAGGCCCTCGTGCCGCCCCAGTTCGATATAGACGTTTCCGTTTTCCACGCGCTGGATGACGCCCGTCATCAGTTCGTAGAGCTTATCGCTAAACTCGCTCACCATGCGATCGCGCTCGGCCTCTTTGAGCCGCTGCAGCAGCACCTGTTTGGCCGTCTGCGCCGCAATGCGGCCAAAGGATTGCGGCGTGGAATCGAACTCCAGAATATCTCCCAATTCGTGCGCACCGTACTGGTTCGCTTCGGAAAGCGTGATGTACGACATCGGGTCGAAGTCCCCGCTGTCGTCCGGGATCACTTCCTTTTGTGCAAACACTTTGAATTCGCCCGTCTCGCGGTTGACCTCGGCGCGCACATTGCCCTCGGTGCCGTAATGGTTGCGGTACGCCTTTTTCAGGGATTCCTCAATGGCGTCGTACAAAATCTGCTGATCGATGCCGCGCTCTTTTTCCAGCGCCGCAATCGCCTCTACCAAACCGTTGTTCATTTCCCCTGCTTCCTCCTAAACATCACTCAAACACGACCACGGGCCGTACGCGCGAAACGTCGGCCAGGGCAAACGCCAGATCGCCCGCATCCGTGCGAATCACAATTCCCGCTTGTGGATCGTAGGAAATGAGCTCGCCCGTATGCTTTTTCTTGCCGTATGCGGCCCTGTACAGCCCCACTTCCACCTCTTTGCCGATGGCCTCCAAGAAGTCCGCCGGACGCTTGAGCGGCCGGTCGATCCCCGGCGAGGAGACGCTCAGGTAATAGGGGTCTGCAATGGGGTCCAGTTCATCCAAAATAGGGTCGATCGCCCGGGAGACCGCCTCGCAGTCGTCCAGGCTCACGCCCCCCTCGCAGTTGATATAAACCGTCAATACCAAATTGCCGTGTTCCCTTGCAATCTCCACATCGACAATGCGGTAGCCCATGCCCTCCACCGTGGGAAGGATGGCCTGTTCAATCCGGTCCGTTGTCTTTGACAATCTACTGATTCCGCCCTTCACATGTAGAAAGAGTGGGAAATCCCACTCTTCACTCTTCGCAACTTCATACGCACACATGTTAGCACATCTGAAGAAGGAATGCAAGCCATGTTTGCGCGCAAAAGGCCTTCTTTACACACCTTTGGCGTCCTTGAGCAGTTTGTACTCCAAAGAGTCCACCAGCGCGATCCAAGAGGCCTGCAGAATATCGGCCGAGACCCCGACCGTGGTCCACTTATCGCGCTCATCGCGCGACTCGATCAGTACGCGCACGATGCTGGCAGTGGTCTGCTCACTGTCCAGCACACGCACCTTGAAATCGCTCAGATACATGTCCGACAGCGCCGGATAAAAGCGCTCCAACGCCTTGCGCGCCGCACGGTCCAGCGCATTGACGGGGCCGTTGCCCATGGCGGCGGTGATCTCGGTCTCTTCGCCCACGCACACCTCGATCAGCGCGCTGGCGCTGCGGTAGGGCTGCGCGGGCTGTTCGACGATCACCTTGAAATCGCGCAGTTGAAAAAATGGCTTGTATGTGCCCATCAAGCGCTGTACCAGCAGCGCAAACGAAGCTTCGGCCTGCTCAAACTGGTACCCTTCATATTCCTTTTCCTTGACGGCCTGCAGAATTTGTGCGATATACGGCGAATCCTTTTGCAGCGACGGCTCGATCTGCTGCGCCTTTTGCAAGATGGCCATCCGCCCCGCCTGGTCGCTGAGCAGAATGCGACGCTTGGCGCCCACCTGCGCAGGGTCGATGTGCTCAAACGACATCGCGGATTTGGCGATGGCATCGATGTGCATGCCCGCCTTGTGCGTAAACGCGTTGCGCCCTACATAGGGCGCCCGTGCGCTGTGCGAAAGATTGGCGATGCCCTCAAACGCCTGCGCACAGCTGTGCAGCATGGAGAGATGGCCTTCTGGCAGGCAATCGATCTGCAGTTTGAGCTGCAGGTTGGGCGCCAGCGTACACAGGTTGGTGTTGCCGCATCGCTCCCCGACACCGCACAACGTGGCCTGCAACATCTGCACGCCGTTTCGCGCCGCGGTGATGGCGTTGGCATCGGCCATGCCCACATCGTTGTGGCCGTGAAAGGCAATCGGGATGGATATTTCGCGCTGCACCGCCTGCAGGATGGCCTCTACCTCGTGCGGGAAGCAGCCGCCGTTGGTATCGCACAGGCAGATCCAGTCGGCGCCGGCGCGCTGCGCGCTCTGCAGCGTCTGTAGCGCATAGTGGGCGTTCTGTTTGTAGCCGTCAAAGAAGTGCTCCGCGTCGAACACGACCTCTTTGCCATTTTGCCGCAGAAAGGCAATGCTCTGTTCGATCAGCGCGAGGTTTTCCTCCAGCGAGATGCGCAGCACTTTTTGCACGTGAAAATCCCAGCTCTTGCCGAAGATGGTCGTCACCGGCGTATGCGCGCTGAGCAGCGCGCGCAGGTTCTCGTCCTGCTCGACCGGCACGCCGGCGCGCGCGGTGGAGCCAAAGGCCGCCAGCTTGGCGTTGCGCAGGCTGAGCTGTGAAGCGCGCTCGTAAAACGCGATATCTTTGGGATTGCTGCCGGGGTTGCCGCCTTCGACATAGCTGACGCCCAGGTTGTCCAGCAGCGTCAGAATGCGCAGCTTGTCCTCGACGGTAAACGATGCCCCCGCCTCCTGCGCCCCCTCGCGCAGCGTCATATCGTACAGGTGTATAAAAGCCATCTTCCACGCCTCATTCCATCAGATTGAACAGCGAAATCTGTGCGCTCTCGGGAATTTGCTTGAGCGCACCCGCCTCGCGCAGCTTTTCGATGATCGAGTTGTTGAGCTTGGTTCTCTCGCGAATGTCCTCGACCGTCTTGAGCGGGCTTTCCTTTCGCGCCTCCACCACGCTGATGGCCGCGCTTTCTCCCAAGCCCGCCACGCTCATCAGCGGCATGCGCAGTGCGCCGTCCTCGATGAGGAAGTGCCGCACGTGCGATTTTTCCAGATCCGGCGGCAGGAAGTGAAAGCCGCGCAGCAACATTTCGCGCGCCAGATCCAGGTGATTGCGCTCCTTGGCGTCACGGGCAGAGGGCGCCGTCTTTTGATCGATTTCCTCAATATACGCCTCTACCTTTTCCACGCCCTGCAGCACCTTGATCGCGTCTATCTCGTCGGCGCGGACGGAAAAGTACGCGGCGTAGTACGCCAGCGGGTAGTGCGTCTTATAGTACCCGATGCGCAGCGCAGAGACGACATATGCCGCCGCGTGCGCCTTGGGGAACATGTATTTGATCTTCTTGCAGCTGTCAATGAACCAGGCGGGTACCTGGTTTTGCAGCATGGCCTGTTCCATCTCGTCGGTCAGGCCCTTGCCCTTGCGCACGCTCTCCATGGTGTTGAACGCGATTTTGGGCTCCACGCCTTTGGCCAACAGATAGTTCATGATGTCGTCGCGCGTACAGATGCATTCGTTCAGCTTGGCAATGCCGTTGCGAATCAGGTCCTGCGCGTTGCCCAGCCACACGTCCGTCCCGTGGGACAGGCCGCTGATGCGCAACAGTTCTGCCACGGTGGTGGGCTTGGTCTCTTCCAGCATGCCCATGACAAACGGCGTACCAAATTCCGGCATACCCAGTACGCCGGTCTTGTAGCCGTACGTCTCTTCCTCCAATCCCAGGGCCTTGCACGAGACGAACAGCGAGAGCGTATCCGGATCGTCCAGCGGCACCGTCATGGGATCGATGCCGGTAAACTCCAGCAGGCGGCGCATCATCGTCGGGTTATCGTGCCCCAGTATGTCCAGCTTGACCAGGCGATCGTGCAGGGAGTTGAAGTCAAAGTGCGTGGTCACCGTCTCGCTGTCGGTCTTGTCGGCCGGGCGCTGCAGCGGAGTAAAGTCAAAAATGTCCAGTCCCTTGGGCAATACGACCAACCCGCCCGGATGCTGGCCCGTCGTGCGCTTGACACCGGTAATGCCGGCGGCCAGCAATTCCATCTGCGCGCGCGAGGCGTGCTCCTGCTTTTCCTCCATGTATTTGAGCACATAGCCGTATGCGGTCTTTTCTGCAATGCCGATGACGGTGCCGGCGCGAAATACGTTGTCGGGGCCAAACATGCGTTCCACGCACGCGAACGCGCGGTTTTGATATTCGCCCGAGAAGTTCAAGTCGATGTCGGGCACCTTGTCGCCATGGAAGCCCAGAAATACCTCAAATGGGATCTCATAGCCGTCCTTGATCATCGGGATATGGCAGTGCGGGCATTGGCGTTCGGGCAGATCCGGCCCACAGCCTGCGCCGGTGTCTGCGACGTCGAAATCCGAATACTTGCACTGCGGGCAGTGGTAGTGCGGCGCCAGCGGATTCACTTCCGAAATGCCCATGGCCAGCGCCACAAACGAGCTGCCGACGCTGCCGCGCGAACCGACGGTGTATCCATCTTCCATACTGGCTTTGACCAGCCGGTACGCCGCAAGGTACAGCGTCTCAAAGCCGTGCTTGATGATGCTGCCCAGCTCCTTTTCCAGGCGCTGTTCGATCATGGGCGGCAACGGATCGCCGTAGATGGCCTTTGCGCCATCGGTAGCGATCTGGCGAATGAGCACGTCGCCGTTTTCCTCGCGCGGGAAAAACGATTCATCCGGATACGGGCCGAAACCGCCCTCCACCTGTTCGGCGATCTTCACAGGGTTTTCGATGACCACTTCGCGCGCCCGCGCTTCCCCCAAATAGGCAAATTCCTGCAGCATTTCCTCCGTAGTTTTGAAATAGATCGGCAGTTCCGAATCAGCGTCGTCAAATTTCTTGCTGGCCAAAAGAATATGGCGGTAAATTTCATCTTCAGGATTCAAAAAATGCACATCCCCTGTGGCTACCACGGGCTTGCC
>DXZF01000314.1 GCA_019415425.1 Bacillota bacterium
GCATATTTGCCCTGGCAGTCGGCGATGGTGTTTTTGACGATATCGCGCGCCTGCGCAATCAGCTGTTCATTCTCCCGCACATAGACAAATCCGCGCGAGATGATCTCCGGCCCGTTGACCAAATGGCCATCCGCCTTGTCAACCGCCACCACGGCAATGAACAACCCGTCCTCTGAGAGCATCTTGCGGTCCCGCAACACCACGTTGCCGACATCGCCAATCCCGCTTCCGTCTACAAAGACCGCGCCTGACGGCACACTGCCCGCAATTCGGATGCTTTTTTTTGTACATTCTACCACATCTCCGATGGAAGGGGTAATGATATTTTGCGGCGCAATCCCCTGCTCCTCGGCCGTGCGCGCATGGGCGCGCAACATGCGGAATTCACCATGCACCGGCATGAAGAATTTGGGCCTGGTCAATGCCAGGATAAGTTTCTCTTCCTCCTGGCAGGCATGCCCCGAGACGTGTACGGCGCGAATGCCATCGTAAATGACCTCCGCTCCCTTTTGGTACAGCTTGTCGATCACGGCGCTAACGGCCTTTTCATTGCCGGGGATGGGCGAAGAGGAAAAGATGACCATATCGCCCTGCCGAATGGAAATGATGCGATGTTCGTCATTGGCCATGCGCACCAAGCCGCTCAAAGGCTCTCCCTGGCTGCCGGTGGTGATGATGACGACCTGTTCCGGATCCATGTAATCCAGCTGGCGGTTATCCAGCAGCGTACCGCGCTTGACCTTGAGGTAGCCAATTTCCATCGCGATCTGGCTGATGCGCTCCAGGCTGCGGCCGGCGAAGAACACCTTGCGCCCGCGCTTTTCCGCGATATTGATCAGTTGCTGAATGCGGCTGATGTTGCTGGAGAACGTGGCCACCAGAATGCGCCCCTGCGCGTGCTCAAAGCACTCGTCAAACGACCGCGTGACCATCTGCTCGCTCATCGTATAGCCCGGCCGTTCCGCATTGGTGCTGTCGCTCATCAGGAGCAACACGCCCTGCCGGCCCAGTTGGCCAAACGCAGCAAGGTCCATCTTTTCGCCGTCCAACGGCGTGTGATCGATCTTGAAATCGCCCGTGTGGACGATGGTCCCCACCGGCGTCTTGATGGCCAGTGCGTAGGCATCGGCAATGGAGTGATTCACCTTGAGGAACGTGATCTCAAAACAGCCCACCTTGATCTTGGAACCGGCCTTGATCGCCTCCATGTGAATGCCCTTGATGCCGTGCTCCTCCATCTTGTGGTTGATCAATGCCAGCGTCAACTTGCCGCCATAGATCGGCACCTTTTTATAATCCTTTAGGATAAAGGGCGTCGCCCCGATGTGATCTTCGTGCCCGTGCGTGAACACGAACGCACGCAGCTTGCTCTTATTGGCCTGCAAGTACTGCGCATCCGGGATGACGTAATCGATGCCCAGCATCTCCCCTTCCGGGAAAATCATGCCGCAGTCGATGACGATCATATCGTCGCCGTACTCGACCACCGTCATGTTCTTGCCCACTTCGCCCATGCCGCCCAGCGGGATGATCCGCAGGCACGGCCCACTGTTC
>DXZF01000315.1 GCA_019415425.1 Bacillota bacterium
CCCGCCTCAATGCATTTGAGCATCCACGCCAGATTGCGCGCCAGGTTGCGCAGCGTCTGCAAGCCCTCTTCGTCCTGCCGCACCTCGTCCGGGGTGTTGCCGTGTACCATGTTCCAGTACGTGGACGAGACGATGGGCATCTGTGAAATCGTGAAGTACTTGTTCAGCACGTCAAACGACGCCGTGTTACCCGCCCTGCGCGCCGAAACGACGACGGCGCCCGGCTTGTGCGCAAATGCGCTGGCCGATGCATAGAACATGCGGTCCAATACGCTCTGGATGCGCCCGCTCGGGTGCGCATAGTACACCGGCGTACCAAAGATGAAGCCGTCGGCTTCCCGCGCCTTTTCAATGCAGGTATTGACGATATCGTCGTCAAACACACAGCGCTGGCCGATCTGGGCACACTTGCGGCATCCGATGCAATCGCGCACCGGGGCTGCGCCCAGATGTACGACTTCCCACGCAATTCCCTCCTGTTCCAACACACCTGCAATCTCCATCAATGCGGTGTACGTGCACCCGTTGGCGCGCGCACCGCCGTTGATCATCAATACCTTCATTTCAACGCCTCCTCTGCAGTCCACTCATGTCTATCATATAGCACAAAGCGAGACGCCATGTCTACCACAGGGCACGCCGTCAGGATGGGTCGGACGCCCTGTCCCCTGCCCATCTGCACAATCCCGCCACGTCTTTGAGCGAGTCGACGGGCGGATAACACGCGCCGTGTGCACACAAAAAGTACCGGGTCTGCGCTTGCACCGGTATCTCCTTGCTGCGTGGGGCCAGTTGATGGAGCAGCGCCTGGTTGTCTTTGGTCAATAGCAGTACATGGGCATCGGCCTGTGCCGCAAAATCCACCAGTGCCCGCCGCAGCGTCTCATCCTCCTCTTCCACGGCGCACAGCAGCGAGGGTGGGTCGGACAGCGCCCGCATCATGGCCAGCGCTGCAACGCTGTGGCCGTAGGGCTCGTGGAGCATGGCGCCGGCCAGAAATTGCAGTTGTGCGGCGGCCTGTGTCTGCCACGCCGGATCGCCTGTCAGCTCCGCCAGCTGCACCAGGGCCAGCGCGGCCATGGCATTGCCGGATGGC
>DXZF01000316.1 GCA_019415425.1 Bacillota bacterium
CTTGAGCGGCTCGCGCTCGCTCTTTTCTTCCTCGCCGCCGATGTAGGGGATGACGTTGTCCGTCATCTCGGGCCAGGTGGCAAACGTCTTGCCCGCGCCCGAGATGGCCTGGTACGTCGAGACGATCAGCTGCTCGATGCCGTACGGCAGCAGCGGCGTCAGCGCCGGCACGTAGGATTGGATGGAGCAGTTGGGCTTGACGGCCACAAAGCCGTGCTGCGTGGAAAGGCGCTTTTTCTGCGCGTCGATCAGCGCGCTGTGGTGCGGGTTGACCTCTGGGATGATCATGGGCACGTCGGGCGTCCAGCGGTGCGCGCTGTTGTTGGAGACGACCGGCGTCTCGGTCCGGGCGATGGCCTCCTCCAGCTGGGCGGTGGCGCTTTTGTCCATATCCACCGCGCAGAAGACGAAGTCCACATCGCGCGTGATGGCGGCGATGTCGGCCGTGTCCAGCACCGGCAGGTCCTTGGCGCACGCGGGGATGGGCCAGTCAAACGCCCAGCGGCCCGCCACGGCCTGTTCGTACGTCTTGCCCGCGCTGCGCGCGCTGGCGGCCAGCATGCGCAGCTCAAACCACGGGTGCTCGCTCAACAGCGTGACAAAGCGCTGGCCCACCATGCCCGTCGCGCCCACGACGCCTACGCGAAATTTCTTCATTGCGATAACCTCCACTCTCACTCCAATTGCGTGGGACAAAAAAACGACGCCTTGCGCGCCGTCCAACGATACAAAGATGCTGTAAGTCGGACAGAAAGCGCTCCACGCGGCTCACCTGCCTGCGTGACAGACGCTGCGCTGTTCGCCACAACGTCCAGAAAAACGGCCGCGGATGCGCGTTTTCCTTCGGCACGCCGCCCTTTCCCGGCAGACGTAACGGGTTCCGCGCCCATTCCACCGGTACTGATGCATCCGTGCAACCTCTATTCTGCCTGTGTGATCCCATTCATTCGGATGTATATGCAGTGTATCACCGGCGGCGTGGCTTGTCAATGCAATAGCATGCGCCCTTTGGCCCTCGTTCAATCTATGCACGTGGCGCGTTGGACGTGACAGCGCAAAAGGGCCGCGCGCCGCGGGCCGCGATGCTGCGGCCGGGGGGCCTGGGAAGGGATTGACAGGTGTGGTAAAATAGAACAGCTTTCAAGCGAAGAAGGGAGGCGCGTGCGCATGGCGTATGCAGGGGGCTTTGCCGGGGTGTACGAGTTGTGGATGGAGGACCGCGGGCAGTACGACTGGCCCGCGTACATCCGGGAGCTATTGCAAGGGGAGCTGGGCGTGCCGGCGCACGCGCGCATTCTGGACGTGGGCTGCGGCACCGGGCACCTGACGGTGGCGCTGGCGCAGGCGGGGTACCGCATGTACGGCGTGGACCTGAGCGACGCCATGCTGGACCGCGCGGCGCGGGCCGCGCGCGCGGGCGGCGTGCACGTGCACTGGGCGCAGATGGACATGCGCGCGCTCTCGCTCAGCGTGCAGGTGGACGCGGTGACGTGCGCGTGCGACCCCGTCAACTACCTGCGGGGGGAAGAGGAGGTGCGCGCGTTCTTTGCCGGCGCGTACGAGGCGCTGCGGCACGGCGGCTGGCTGCTGTTTGACGTGTGCACGCCGCACTACTACGCGCACGTGCTGGGCACGCAGACCTTTGCGCGCGTGCACGAGGACGCGGCGTACATCCTCGCCTGTGAGGCCGACGGCGCGCAGTGCCGCATGCAGCTGACCGGCTTTGCCCAGCACCGCAGCGGTTACTACGCGCGCTTTGACGAGACGCACCTGCTCACCGGCCACGCCGAGGCCGACCTGCGCCTGTGGCTGCACCAGGAGGGGTTTGACGACGTGCGCGCCTACGCCTTTGGCACGCGCCGCGCC
>DXZF01000317.1 GCA_019415425.1 Bacillota bacterium
GTATGCGGCCTTGCCGCGAAAGCGCTTGAAGCACTGCACGTGATAGGCTGCCATGGCATCGATACCCACGGAGCTGATGTTCAGGCAGATGCGATCGTTGACGCGCAGCACATCGGCCTGCCGCCGATGCGCCTGCAGCGCGACGTCCACACACTGGAGCAGGTCTTTGGGCAGTGCGAGCGTCCGCACAAAGTCGTTGCCGGTGCCTGCGGGCACCAAGGCCAGGCTGGTGCCGGTGCCGTACAGGCCCTGCGCCACCTCGCCGGCCGTACCGTCACCGCCTACGGCGATCACCTGTTCATGCCCTTTGCGTACGGCCTCCTGCGCCAAGAGCGTGGCGTGCCCCGCGCAGGTGGTCGTGACCAATTCAAAGGGAACACCCTTTTCCCGCAGATAGCCGGCCACAGTTTCGCCTGCCTGCTTGCCATAGCCGTTGCCGGAACAGGGATTGACCAGCACGGTACGCATAGGCGTCCCTCCTTTTCCCCCTTGTATACAGATTCCCGCATATTCTGCGGATACGAGACATTGTAACACAGTTGATTTTCCTTGTGCATGGAAATTTGCCGCACGGGCAAAATGATGGTATCAACGCGGATGTGTGCGGGAAACCGCACGCGCAGTACAAGGAGGAGATTCCATGCGTATTGCCTATGTCAAAGGGTTGGAAGCGCTGGCGCGCTCTCTGGAAGAATACGGGCATGAATTGGTGCCCATCGATACGGCCAAACAGTGCGATGCGGTGCTCTGCACCGGGCATTTGCCCAAAGTGGATCCGGGGCCGGATGGAGCCATCTACCTGATGGCCGGCCAAAAAAGCCCTGCACAGATTCAGAAAGCGCTGTGCAAACGCTTATATTCCGATTTGTTTTAAAATAAAACAGGTGGTTTTATTACACCTCTTTAGAGAAAAAGGATGGCATCCGCAACCAAATATGGTACAATATTTGAAACCATTGAGTACCGTAGGAGGATGTGTATGTTCCCGCCACCGCGCGATCGCATCAAAAGACGACGCAGTTTCAGACACAGCAAAACCATGATCGCGGTGTGCGCGGTCTTGGTGATCGCGCTGTGCCTGGGCGTATATTTCATTTTTTTTGCAGGGGGAAGCGGCGAAGTGAGCGCACGCCAACTGCGTTTTTCCGCTTCCGATATGTACTGCACGACCGATTCGTCCATCTACTTCATTCAGGACGCGCAACTGACCTGTATCGACTATGCCGACAATGAGAAGTGGCGGACCGAACTGCTGGCCGCCAACATGAAGGTGACGGCTTCCTCGACCCTGGTCGCTGCGTACGACAATACCAAGGTGCAGATGTTCACCTACAACGGCGAGCCGCTCTCCAGCAAGGAATTCTACGGCACCGTTTCGCAGGTGCGCTGCGGCAAGACGCTGACCGCCGTGCTCAACACCGACTATGAGAACAGCAACCGCGTCATCGTGCTGGACAGCACCGGCAAGGAAGTCACGCGCTACGAATTTTCCGGCAAATACATTTTGGATTTTGGGTTTTACACCGACGACTCCCTGTACATTTACACGCTGGACAGCGGCTCGGTCGTACCGGTCTCGCGCGTGATGACGTATAGCGATACGCAGGCCAATACCGGCAACCTGGCCATCGAGAGCCAGTTGCTGCAGCACATCCTGTTTTTGAGCGATTCGCTCTATGCTGTCGGCACCAACCAGATCATTCAGATGGACTACATCGGCACGCGCATGAATGAAAAGCTGATCTACGGATGGGAATACGCCGATGCCCTGACCAGCAGAAACAATACCCCCACCATTTTGATGGTGCCGGGCGGAGAGAGCAGCGGGCAGCAGATGATTTCCACTGCGCGCGTTCTGGTATTGGGCGCAAGCGACGTGTTTGTACAGATGCCTTCGGCCACCATTGAGGTATCGCTGGGCAGCGACAAGCTGTACGCCTACACCGCCAACATGATTCGCACAATCTCGCTCTCGGGCGAGACGCTCAGCGAGCGGGCGTTGCCGTTTGAGGCAACGGGCTTTGTTCCGCTCTCCACCAAAAAGCATGCGCTGGCCTTTGCCGGAGAGACGGTGTATATGATCAACCTGCCATGACGCGCGGGGGGAGGTCTGTATGAGTATATTGGATATCGCAGTGCTGGTTGTCATCGCGCTGTGCGTACTATTTGGATGTTATCGCGGTTTCTTTACTTCCGCGCTCAAGGCCGCCAGCTTTTTTGTCTCGTGGATTTTGGCGTACCTGATCCATCCGTTGCTCTCCTGGGTGTTGGGGACGGATGGGGTCATCCGCACACTGGTCAATTACACGGAGGGCGCGGCCAAGCTCAAGATGGTCTCGATGGAGCAGGCGTTTTTACCGGTCAGCTCGGTGGACCCTTCACAGCTCAACGACATTGTGAGCAAGAGCTCGTTGGTTTCCCCATTCACCAATATGGTCAAACAAAATATTACAGCACAAAACCTTGCGGATAAAGGCTTGACAACGGTGGGGGAATACTTTGACTATACCGTGGCGTACGCGACGCTGAACATCATTTCCTTCATTTTGTTGTTCATCGTATTCCGGCTGATTTTGGGGCTGCTGATCAACCTGATGGATGCGACGCATCCGCTGCCGGTGCTCAAGCACTACGACACGCTCATGGGC
>DXZF01000318.1 GCA_019415425.1 Bacillota bacterium
TCCATGCCGCGGATACAGATGGCCATCAACAGGGCCGACGCCTGGTAATCTGGAATGTCGCCGCGCGTCACGCCGGTGACAAAGAATGCGATCTCCTCGCGCGTAAGCGCGTGCCCATCGCGCTTTTTTTCGATGATCTGCGTCATTTGCATGCGGCAGTCTCCACCCTTTCTCTACAGTTAGGACTCGATGAGCCCCGGATTGCGCAAAAGCGGCCGGGCCAACACGATGTCGCCATCAAAGGTCTGCACGTTTTTGCCCTCGCACAGGATCAATACCTGCTGGATGTCCGCCCGCTCCGTCAGCGCGTTGACAATTGCGTAGGTAAGCAACAGCTCGGATTCCGCCGTGATGTCGCTGCACGCGTCAAAGAACACTTGGGAGAGGTTCAGTATGCCCATCGAACCATCCTGCGTGAAGGAGAGCACGTCTTGTGGCGCGATATTGGGCGGCAAAATGGACAGGGCCGTCTCCTGTTCCCCTTCTATCGGCCCCTTGACCATCTCCCTGACAGCGGTGACGGGGTTGGCCGCATCCTGGAGCGATACGGCGCGGCGCACCGGTACCAGCGTACGCCCGTTGGGCATCAAGAAGTACAGCGTGACGAGCCCGCCCGCAAAGTTCTGCAGCGAGTCGTGCGTAAACGTGCCGTCCGCCGCCAGACCGGGTACGTCGATGACGCGCGAGCCGTTGACGCTCATCTGCACGCGCTGTGCACCCGGGATATTCTGCAGCATCGTCATCGCCAACGCCGCATAGCCCATGAGCGAGAGCTCCTCGCCCTCGGGCAACGTAAACGAAAGCGTGACCAGCCCGTCCGAAACGCGGTGCGCGCCCAGCTGCGCCTGGCTCTCCTCGCGGAACACCTGCCCCACATCGCTCTGGGCCGGGCCGTCCTTGGCGGCGTCAAAGAGCGATTGAACGAGGTCCCTGCTACTGCTGGTCAACCGTACTGAGGGCACGACGTACTGCCCCGTCTTGGCGGGAAAATAGGTCATCAAATACACGACGTCCTGCTCGCCATTGGCCGCCTCCACGCCGTCGCGCAGCTGTGCGGGCACAACGCCATCCACCGTCAGGACGACGTAAGAGATGCCGAACGTCTCGGAGAGCGTCAGCGCACATGCCGTGCGGAATGTGGCCAGGCGCGAGAGGTCGCTCTCGTCCGAAGCGGTCAGATCGATAAACGCGGTATCCTGTACCAGCGCCACCGACTGCAGCGCCACGCCCTGCGGCGCAACCGGAAACAGCTCTCCGCCCGGATTGCCGAGCAATTCCGAGACCACGACCTGCTCCGGCGTCTGCGTGGCGGGCACCTGCATCTGGCGCACTTCGGATACAAAGACGTCCCCGTCCTCCTGTTGCAAAAAGTAGAGCGAGG
>DXZF01000319.1 GCA_019415425.1 Bacillota bacterium
TCTCAAAGGTGCGGATGCCGCGCTCGCACAGGATGACGTTGTCGTTTCCGCCCGCCATGATGTACTCGGCCGACATCAGCCACTCCTCAATGGTGGCCGACATGCCGCGCTTGAGCAGGATGGGCTTTCGCGTCTGGCCCACCAGCTTGAGCAGGTCGAAATTCTGCATGTTGCGCGCGCCGATCTGGATGACGTCCACATCGCGCTCGAACACCTCCAGATCGCGCGGCGACATCATCTCGGAGACGATGGGCAGCCCGGTCTGCTCGCGCGCCTGCTTGAGCAGTTCCAACCCCTCGTACGCCAGGCCCTGGAAGGCGTAGGGCGAGGTGCGCGGCTTGAACGCGCCGCCGCGCAACAGGTGCGCGCCCATCTCCTTGACCTGTTTGGCAATGCCGGTGATCTGCGCCTCGCTCTCCACCGAGCACGGCCCGGCAATCACCTGAATCTGGTTGCCGCCGATCACCACGTCGCCCACCTGTACGGTGGTGGGTTCGGGGTGGAACATGCGGTTGGCCTTTTTGAACGGCTCCGCCACGTGCATCACGCGCTCGACGTTGCGGTTGGCCTCGATGCGCCCCTCGTCCACGGCGCTGGTGTCGCCCACCAGGCCCAGGATGATCAAATCCTTGCCCACCACCGGGTTGACGATCACGCCCTGCTCCTCCAGCTGTTTGGTCAGCTTGTCGATCTCCTTCTGCTCAGTGCCCTTTTTCAGTACGACGATCATGGAAGTGTCCTCCTCAAAATGGTTTTGGTCTGTGCCGGCAAAACAAAAAGAGAGCTTCCTCCCAAAGAAGAAGCTCTCTTCTGCGTCAAGATGATACGGCCTTCAACGCCCCTGTTACGGCGTTACCTGGCCCCTGCGCAAAGCGATGGCCTCATCGAGGAAGGATTTGGAATGCAAGCAGAAATACCCGAAGCCATCAAAGTAGCTCCGGTTCGTAAACGTAAAATACTGTTTGCTCAGCATCTGCGTCACGTCTGCTTCTCCCTTCCAGCGATCGTGCGGGACCACCCGCCTTGTTTGGTGCCATTATAGCACCGTCAAATCCAATGTCAATCTTTTTTTCGCAAAAATTTTGGCGGCCCGCGCCCGTCCGCGCTGCGCGGGCCGGGCGCATTCTACCGCCATCCTATGCCATGGCCCCGGCGCATGTGCGCGCCGGGGCGGCGGCTCATTCGTCCTCGTTTGGCCGGTTCGGGCGCCTGGCGCCGTCCGGCCGCCGGCTCGCGGGCCGGCGCGTGGCGCGTGCGTGGTCCTCGCGCGTCACGCGGCGCGGCCGCTCGGTGGTGTGCACGCTGCGGTGCGGCGCATACACCCGGGTGCCGTCCGCCGGCTCCACCGCCTTTGGCTCCTGTGCGGCGGGTTCGGGCGACGGGGCGTAGCCGTCGTCCATGCCGTACGCGCCACCCGCGCTGAGCGCGTCGTCGTACCAGTCGGTATCCGGCGGTTCGGCCACCGCGCGGTCGGCCGGGCGCGCCTGCGGGGGCTGCCGGTATGCCGGTGCGGCCTCCGCCTGCCGTTCGGCGCGTTCGGCGTACCGCGGCGCATCGCCTCGATGCGCCTGCGGGCGATCGTACCGGTCGTCGTCCTCATAGGCGCCGCGCTGCCGCGGCGGCTCCTTTGCGGGCGCGTGTGCCTCGCGCCGCGCCGCGCTCTGGCGCATGCGCCGCTCGCGCCGTGCCTCCTCCGCCTTCTTGCGCATCACGGTGTAGGCAATCCATCCGCCCACGCCCAGCGCCAGTACGCCCAGCAGCACGATCAGCAAAATCGTGCCGCCCTGCATCCCTTCCCCCTCGGGCGCCGCGCTGGGCGCGATCGTCGCCCCGGGCGAGGCGGTCACCGCCGCCCCCGCGTTCTCGTCGCGCTGGCGCGTGAGCACCAGGGTATACGTCTTTTGTGTGCCGTCCTCGGCGGTACAGGTCAGCGTCACCGTGCGGCTCTGGCCCTGGGAAAGGCCGATGTTGCCGGTGCCCGTCACCTGCGCGTTCTCGTCGGTGGGCACGGCCTGCACGTCCACCCGCTCGGTACCGGACGGCAGCGTCACCTCATAGGAAGTGACCTGCGGCGAAAATGCGGGCGACCACGTGCCGCCCTGCACCGTGATGGACGAGAGCGTCGCGTCGCTGCTCTGGTT
>DXZF01000032.1 GCA_019415425.1 Bacillota bacterium
GCCTATGTGAATTACAATAACAGGGGCCCGGGCGGACGATATGCCGCCACGCTGCAGGCGACAAAGCCGGAGGCATTGGCGGGAGAGCAAGTGGAAGAACCCCCGCTGAAGCAGATGGGAACAAAAGAGGAACCGATACGGATCTCCTCTTACCAGCTGCTGATCAACCCATGGCTGTACGATGGGAAGTATATCCGCATGCAGACAAGAGGAGATTTCTGGATACGTTTAAAAGGTGAGCTGATCCAAGAGGATTTTCGTATATGGAGTTATCACTCTGTGGACTATGCATTGATTTCCGCCGATGTGATGAATCAGGACACGGTCGTTACCAATGTGACGGCTGAACTGATTGAAAGGATGGTACATCATTCTGATGGGAATGTCAATGCAGAGATCGTGGGAAAATTCAACATTGTACCGGAAGCGGACAATAAGCTTCAAATCACAGAGCTGCTGGAATTCAATATCCATGAACGGAATGTGCAAGAGCTGAACGCCCTGGAAATTGAAGGGGGGCAAGCAGCAGGATCCATTCATTGAGGAGAAGCAACAATGCGAATAAAAAGATACAAAAATCTATGTCTGATTGTTATCGCAATGATTTTGTGCACCCAATCTGTTGTGCTGGCTGAGCCTGAACCGACATATGACGACACAAAATACACATATGACGCGGTCATAGCGAGAAATCCGAGTATACATGGACAGTTTATACACTTTTACGGACTTTTGGGAAAGACAGGAGATGAATACTATTTGTATCGAATTATGTCGATGAGAGATTATTATCTGGACAGGAGAGAGAATGCCGTATACCTGGATCCAAGCGTAGTAAAGGAAGAGTGGAAGGATATAGAGGAATATATGCGCGTAAGTGTAGTTGCCTATGTGAATTACAATAACAGGGGCCCGGGCGGACGATATGCCGCCACGCTGCAGGCCACAAAGCCGGAGGCATTGACGGAAGAGCGAGTGGAAGAACCGCCGCTGAAGCAGACGGGAACAAAGGAGGATCCGATACGGATCTCCTCTTACCAGTTGTTGATCAACCCATGGCTGTACGATGGGAAGTATATCCGCATGCAGGCAAGAGGGGATTTCAGAACGGAGGTAAGGGACGATTTGATTCAAGAGGATTTTCGTATATTAAATTACCACTCTCTAGACTATGCATTGATTTCTGCCGATGTGATGAATCAGGACACGGTCGTTACCAATGTGACGGCTGACCTGGTCGAAAGGACGTCGTACCATTATGATGGGAATGTCAATGCAGAGATCGTGGGAAAATTCGACATTGTGCCGGAAGCGGATGATAAGCTCCAAATCACAGAGCTGCTGGAATTCAATATCCATGAACGGAATGTGCAAGAGCTGAACGCCCTGGAAATTGAAGGGGGAGAGGCAAAATGAGGGGAAGACGCAGGCGATATACATGTCTGTTGTGCGGGATTTTGCTGCTGTGCGGGGGATGTGGCCCAAGTGTACCCAAGCCGGAACAGGGAACGGTGGTCTCGATGTATGAGCTGCTGGGATACCCGGAGCGATACGATGGGGAGCGGATCACCGTATGCGGCGTACTGAAGGAAGAAGAAAACGGGTATGCCGTATATATGACGAGATGGGATGCATCGTATGAAAATGATCTGACGGGCTTCTGGCTGGGGGAAGAGCTGGGAGCAGAGGTATACGTATCGCCCTCGCTGGAGGAATTGAATACACAATATGTGGAAATCACGGGAACGTTGCAGGCAGGAGAAACGGGAGAAGGCCCTGCATATCGGGGAACGATCGCCAATACGGAGATGATCACAGAGGCAGAAATCAAGGTAGAAGGCTATAATGGACCGGATAGTGGGTACGGCTACGATCCATTTGAAGAGTTTGTTAAGTTTGAAGAGAAAGAGTAAGAAGAGAGAAGAGCAAACAGAGCGCGGGAGCGCTCTGTTTGCTTTTGCAAGCAACAAATGAAAGCGCATTTACGGTGCAGCGTAAGCGCGTATATGATGGAGGCAGGAAGTACGAGCGACGTGAAGTACATGGGCGGGGTGAGCGACGCAAGCGGACTGTATAAAATAATTTAAGGAGAAGAAAAATGAAATTTACATATAAAAACATTGAAGAAATAGATAAAATATATTTACATGACTGGATATTCATGGGAATGATATATGAGCGCGAAAAATGCACATGTAGAATGATTGTACAGGACTATTTGGAAAATAAGAGGGAAATTACTTTTGCAGAGGTGGAGCATTTGGTGATTGAAGATAGGAATAGCTGTGCAGGGGGTGAACAGCAGATATTTGACTGGGAAAGTGTTCCACCAATTTCATATGATGGAAAAAAATCTAATATGGTAAGAATACGTATACTTTTTGCAACATGTGCTGAAATATTCATACAGTGTTATAGTATAGAAATCTTATAGAATTTCATGAGAAATAAAAATCCTAAAAGCTATTCATTTATAAAATAATACGTTTGGATGAATGCAAGTGAGAAAAATATGAACATCAAAATGCTACAGATGATGGAATTGACCGCAAAGATAAATCTGTATTTAAAAGATGGAATCATGCAAAATGAAACAACATTTTACAAAGATGATACAAATATGGGAATCTCATTTTTTGAATCAAGCGAGAAACAGATGATAAGACTCAACTTAGAAGGGCTTGGACAGATGTTTCGGCATCTACAGGAAAATGGGATTCAAAGGGTATTTTTTGATGCCAATCAAGATTTTGGACCATGGTACCTTGAAGGATATCATCCCAGCTGGGCAATTGCGTGTCAGAATGGAAAAGGGGAATTCATAGCGTCTTTAAAATTTAAAAAGGAATATCAAAATCATTTACAGTATATTTGCTTGTGTAGGAACAAGATGCAAAATGATCATAGAACAATATTTGAAAACGATATGTATCCATTCTTCAAAGAAACACTTGAAAGATTACAGGAAATTGCAAAAAAGATGGAGCTACATGGGTTTGAAAGGAACTTCCGTATATGCAATGATATATTAGAGGGAAAAGCTGTGTCCCAAACAGAATTGTGGACACAAAATGCATTTGTTTTGCCGCAAGGTTATCGTTTGCTGGCGCAAAAGAAAGTGTGCGTGATGGCAAGACTGATGATTTATGGCGGAAGCGGAAATTGGGATGATCATCCTCAAACGAGTACGCTAAAAGAAACGAATGATTTATTTCGCTTTGGCTTAAGCATGTTGGCGCACGCGATCAATTTTGAATTCCTTTGAGTTTATCACTTCACACGGCAAGTGGGCACCTACTGGCCATATCCATCCGCAATCTGCAGGGCAAAATGGTGAGCATGGCAGGCGTGGACGCCCGGGGCAACCTGATGGAAAAGAGCACAACGGGCACGTTTGATTTCTCGGGAAAACGTCAGGGTTGCGGACGGCCTTGAGGCCTTCTTGAATTTTTTGCAAAAATTATGTATAATATACAATATCAGCGCGTACAAAGAAAATGGTGGAAATCAATATATTTCCAGAAATGACCGGATGATATGCATGAAAATGCCTGTTTGATCGCCTGTCCATCCGCAGAACGTCCATGTTTTTTTCAAGTGAGTGCGCTTGCAAAACACGTTGTTCACATTTTCATCGGTACATTAAGGAGCGGTTATTTGCGACATAACAAACGATTGAAAGAGAAAATTCGGGAATCACTGGTTTCCGTCCTGCCAATTACGGCCATTGTACTGGTCATCAGCATCACCATCTCGCCACTTACGCCGGGAACGTTGATGCTGTTTTTATTCGGTGCAATCCTTCTGATTTTTGGCATGGGGCTGTTCACGCTGGGGGTCGATATGTCCATGATCCCAATGGGGGACGGAATCGGTGTGCAAATCAGCAAATCGCGCAAGGTGCTCATCCCGCTTCTGGTGTGCTTTGTGCTGGGGGTCGTGATCACAATTGCAGAACCCGACCTGCAGGTGCTCGCCGAGCAATTGCCCTCTGTGCCCAATATGACGTTGATCCTTGCCGTGGCAATCGGTGTGTGGTTCTTCCTGGTGATCGCACAGGTGCGCATGATACTGAACATACCGCTATCGTACACGCTGCTGTTTTTCTACGTCATCGTGTTTGCCCTGTCGTTCTTTGCGCCGGACAGCTTTGTTCCCGCCGCCTTTGATTCTGGCGGCGTGACAACGGGGCCGATTACGGTTCCCTTTATCATGGCGTTGGGCATTGGCCTGGCGGCCATCCGAAGCGACAAGAACTCAGGAAGCGACTCGTTCGGGTTGATTGCCCTGTGCTCCATCGGCCCCATCGCGGCCGTAATGATCCTGGGGATTGTGATGCCCGATCTGGACGCGGCCTATACGCCTGTGGTCATTTCTGAAGTCGCCACAACGCAGCAAGCGGCCGCGCTGTTTGCAAATGAGATCCCGGCGTACATGGGCGAGGTTGCGGTTGCACTGCTGCCGATCGTCGGCATCTTTGCCCTGTTCCAGCTGATCTTCCATCGCTTTAAACCCCATCAGCTGGGCAAGATCCTGGTGGGCTTGATCTATACCTACATAGGCCTGGTGCTCTTTCTGGTGGGCGTCAATGTGGGCTTTATGCCGGCGGGCGCAACCATTGGCGCCGGTATCGCCTCGGGCGGAACAAAATGGCTGTTGGTTCCCATTGGCGCACTGGTGGGCTATTTTATCGTCAGGGCGGAGCCGGCGGTTCAGGTGTTGGCACAGCAGGTGGAGGAGATCACAAACGGCTCCATCACCCAGAAAGCCATCAACCGCGCGCTGTCAATTGGCATGGCCGTGTCGGTGGGCCTGGCGATGCTGCGCATCCTCACCGGCATCTCCATCCTGTGGATTTTGATTCCCGGCTACGCGATCGCTTTGATCATGACTTTCTTTGTGCCGCAAATCTTCACCGGCGTGGCTTTTGACTCCGGTGGTGTGGCGTCCGGCCCCATGACCACGACGTTCCTGTTGCCGCTGGCAATGGGGGCCTGTGAGGCCGTGGGCGGCAACGTGCTGACCGACGCGTTTGGCATTGTCGCCCTGGTCGCCATGACCCCGCTTTGCACCATCCAGCTCATGGGTCTGTATGGCAAACTCAAGACGCGCCTTACGATGAAAGCAAAACGGCAAGCGATTCAGAAGGAGCTGGAAGATCTGGACGAACGCATCATCTACTGGGAGGTATGAGCGATGGCACAATCGATTGCCCTCATGCAGCTCTTCGTTTCCATTGTGGAACGGGGCATGGGCATACAGATCATGAAATACTACAGGGCGTACGGACTGTACCACCACATGCAGGTGTCGGGCCATGGGACGGCGGCCTCGCATCTGCTGGATACATTCGGATTTGGCACCGCTGAGCGGGATGTCATTCTCACCTACGGCACGCGGGATACCATCCGCCAGCTGATTCACCACCTCAGGGATGAGGATCGGCCCAAGCTGGATATTCAGGGGATCGCCTTTTCCCTGAACATGTCGGGGATGAGTTCCATTTTGGCCGTGTGCCTCTCGCAGCTGGAAGAAAAGACAAAGGAAAGGGGAAATCAAACCATGCCACAGAACCACCATGACGACCACAGCCTGATTCTGGTGACGGTCAATCAGGGGTATACAGAAGATGTGATGAATACCGCGCGCGCTGCCGGTGCACGGGGCGGCACCGTCGTCCGTGCACGCTGGGCCGGGGCTGACGAGGTACAGAAAATTGCGGGGATCACGTTGCAGGCGGAAAAGGAAGTGCTCGCCATCATGACGCAAAATCATCTGCGCAATGGGATCATGGAGGAAATTGACCGCGTCCACGGCCTGCACACGCCGACGCAGGCCATGGTGATCTCGCTGCCGGTGGACGGCGTCGCCAGGCTGGATTAGTCCGTCCATGAGCCGCCGGGTGCCCGGTGGGCGACAGTTGGCACGATCTGCTGGCCCAAAGCCGTATGCGTGCAAGAAAAGCAAAGGGGCGAGGAAAACGGCGGCTGTGGATTTACAGGCATAACGGGTGAGATCGCAGCGCGTTTTGCTTTTGTATGCATTCCCTTACAGGTCGAGACTTCTACGGAAGTCTCGACCTCTTTGCAAAGGGATGTACACACGGGGGCAATATGGAAGGACACATCGCGTTTGCAGGTCAAATGGGGAGCGATGCGCCTTCCGCCACGCGCCAAAGAGAAGAAAGGCAGCGAATGGCGCGCAATGGTCTACATGAGAGGGAACCCGGCCTGCCGTTTATCCTGTTTTTCCCTCCCCTTCAGCCCTGGTAAAATGCCCGCTCCCGCTCGCTCAGGTCGCGGATGAACGGCAGGCGCAGGCGCGCCTGCGCGCAGTCAGCCGGGTCGATCGCGTGCACGAGCAGCGTGTCGGTATCGCTCTGTTCCGCAAGCGCCAGAATCTCTGGGCCGATGGGAGAGACGATCATGCTGTTGCCATAGTAGTCCTTGCCGCATTCGGGGCCGGATTTGTTGACGCCCATGACGAACACGCCATTTTCAAAGGCGCGCGCACGCAGCAACAGGTTCCATACTTCTGAGCGCCAGCGCTCTCCAAGAGAAGTGGTGGCGGTCAGGTTGCAGATCAAATCTGCCCCGTGGACGGCCATTGTGCGGTATCCCTCGGGAAAGTGCCGGTCGTAGCAAATCTGGATGCCTACGCACAGCCCGTCGATATGCGCCACCGGATACCCCAAATCACCCGGGCAAAACAGGATGCGCTCGTAATTGGAGAGCGCGGGGCCGATCATGGGGGCCGGCAGATGCACCTTGCGGTATTTGAGCGCGATCCGGCCCGTGCGATCGATCAGCATGGCCGCGTTGTAATAGGCGTTCTGGCAGACTTCGGCGTACCCAAACATCACATTCATGCGCAGCGCTTGGGCCTTTTGCCTGAGCAGGGCAATCGGTTCGCTGTCGTCCGAGACGAAATACCGGGCAAAATCGCGCCGATAGGCAATGGCGAAATAGGGCGTAAGCGCAAGCTCGGGAAAGGCCAACAGGTCGACGTGCCGCGCCTTGGCAAGGTCCATCATCCTGCACATGCGCTGAACGTTGACGTCGATCCGCTCGTCATTGGGGGCCATCTGTGCAGCGGCGATCGTATACATCGTATATCACCTTCCTCAAAACCAAAGACAGGTGCGCAGCCCGTGGATGGTGGGGGAGTGGGCTGCACACCTCAAATAGGGGGAGGGAAAGACAACCATCAAACATCCTGTATCGCAAATACGCGCGCAGGGCCGCCACAGCCGCGGTGAATTTTGAGCGGGATGGCATACAGCTCCACGGTGTCCTGCGTCAGGGAAGAAAAGTTCTCGCAGTTCTCAATGATCACCACGTCATTGGACAGGAGTGTGCGGTGCGCAGGGGATTCCGTGCCGTCAAATGCGTCCTCTGTCGCACTGGGGTCGGGCGGGCAATCCAATACCACGCCGCGCAGCCCGGCATCCACCAGCCACTGGCACATGGCGGGGTCCAGATGATATCCTTCTTCATAATAGGCATCGGTCCCGTATCGTTCGCACCAACCGGTGTCGATAATCAAGAAGCAGTCGTGCAGCATCTGCTGTGTGATGCCACAGCCCTCAATCTGCGCAATGCCGATCCCCTCGCCTGGGGAGAGCTTACCGCGCAGATGGGCGACATGCGCTTTGCCAATGAAGAAATGCAGTGGCAATTCATCGATGGTCTTGCCGGTGGGCTTGAAGTGGTAGGGGGGGATCGATGTGCGTTCCCACATGAATGCTGAACGAAATCCAGGCATTGGTACGGTGGTTTTTTTCGTGCGTGTGGATCATTTCGTATTCCACGGGCGGATGACCGGGCACCAGAGACACCTTGCCAGGGCCAAAGGACGCGGTCAGATCGACGATCTGTTTCATGATGTAGCTCCTCCTTCACTGTAGCTGGAAAGGGGCTGTACCGCGGGAAAATGTGCCCGCAGCACAGCGTGTATTCATTCGAGGTTTACAAGCGACGCGTCCACGGATACCAGCGGCTGTGTATCTGCCAGTTCCCGAAAATCCGGCACAGCGCTGATCTTGCCGGCCTCGAGCAGAAACTGCGCGGTGGAGGCCATATCCTCGAGCATCTCATCGTCGATGGTCAGCTCATACGCATTAAAGCGCATCATCTCCTGGACGTCCTCCACTTCCAGGCTCAGCGTGCCGGCCACATGCGCTGCCGCCGCATCGGGGTTGGCCGCGATCCAATCGGTGGATGCCTTCATCGCACGCAGGACGGCCTGCACCGTCAGCGGGTTCTGTTCGATGTAGGAGGCGTCGCCCACCAGAACCGCGTATGCGCCCATCAGCTTGCTGTCGGTTTCCACGCCGTTGAAATACGTCTTGCTCGCGGAGAGAAAGCGCATGCCGCCAACCTTGGTGCCGTTGAGAATGGTGGGCTCCCAACAGACGTATGCGTCCAGCTCCCCGCGGTCAAATGCGGTGACCAGTTCCGTTGCGCCCATCCGGTAGATCTCCATGGTGGAGGTGTCCAGGTCGTATTCCTCCACCACCCGCAGCCATAGCGCTTCTGACGAGTTGCCGGAGACGTAGCCGATGCGCTTGCCGTTGAGGTCGCTGGGCGTGGCAATGACGTCGGGATTGACCACCATCGCCTGCGCGCCGGAGATATCGGACTGGCGTGCGATGAACTTGTACTTGCCGGCATCGGAGGCCATCAGAATGGTGGCCGGCGTATCGCCTGCGCTGCCCAGCGGCACGTCTCCGCTGGCGATGGCGGCGGTCAGATCACCGCCGGAAGCGAACAGCTCCAGATTGACCTCCAGCCCCTCGTCAGCGAAGAACCCCTCTTCGATTCCGCAGATGATGACGGTGGCAAGCTGCGGATCGCGGGCGCTGGCCAGCGTGATGCTGCTCTGTTCCAATCCGTTGGCACCGGGCGTTGCGCTGCTCAGCGAACCACCTCCGCCACAGCCGCACAGTCCGAGAACCAACAAC
>DXZF01000320.1 GCA_019415425.1 Bacillota bacterium
GCTGTTCATCGACCGTGGATGCTCTGTGGCGTACAACCTGGACGGCGGCGGCACCAGCACCATGTACATGAACGGCAAAGTGATCAACAACCCCAGCTACGGCTCTGAACGCCGGTTGTCCGATATCCTGTATATCGGCAAAGAATAGGAGGAATGCCAGATGAGACGACTGCACCGTGTCACCATCGGATACGCCCTGATCTCGCTGCTGGTCTTTTTGGCCTCCAGCCTGTACAACGTATTTGCGCGGGGCGTCACCTCCCTGCCCATGCTGCACGCGTTCTACTACCCGCTGTTTTTGGGCATGTTTTTGCACATGTTTTTGATCTTTCGCGAGCGCAATGTGCGCTTTGCCGGCAGTTCGGGCTATCGCCTGTTTGAAAACGTATACAACAGCGGTGTGGCGTGCCTGACCATTGCCAGTTTTCTGCGGGGAATCTTTGAAATTGCCGGCACGGATTCTCCCCTCCTCCCATACCTGACATACCTCGGCTGGGGCCTGGTGGGCGTGGGCGCCATCTTGCTGCTGGCGCTGCAGATCATGGCGAGCGGCCGTCCGGCGCCACGGCGCTCCCGTCGGGATTTTTAGTGCACGACGGACGGGCGCAACACAATCAATCGGCGTCCATCACTCACCGCTTTTTGTTATTTGGGTCTTTATTGGCATCAAACTGCACTTGTTTGATGGTCAATTGGGTTACACTGCATCGCGCCGATCATCGCGCTGATATTCGAACGTGGTAAACAAAAAAATGACCTATGTTTTTATCCATGGACTTGGGCAGACTCCCTCCAGTTGGGACAAGGTAATCGCCCATCTTCCCACTGACATACCAATCTACCGCCCTTGTCTATCAGCTATTGTAAAAGACAAGCAGATCACATACGAAAATCTCTATAAAGCATTTGAAAATGAATGCAACCGGATGGAAATGCCTCTATGCTTGTGTGGCCTTTCACTTGGCGCCGTCCTTGCATTGCAGTACACGCTTCACAATCCACAAAAAGTAAAATCCTTCATGTTGATTGCACCGCAATATAAAATGCCGAGATTGCTTTTGGGCATTCAGAATATCGCGTTTCACTTTTTGCCTCAGGCGGCGTTTGGCTCGATGGGCCTTTCGAAAAGAGATGTCATTGCATTGACAACTTCCATGAAGAAGATAGACTTTACCTCTTTGCTGAGTGAGATTGCCTGTCCAGCTTTCATCCTCTGCGGTCAAAAGGATAGAGCAAACCAAAACGCTGCAAAGAGATTGGCCAATACCATTCCCAATGCGAAATTGTCTATCGTTGAACGCGCAGGACATGAAGTCAATATAGACGCCCCTGTAACATTAGCAGACTTGATCAAACAGGCATGGTTCCATGCGTAGCAATCCATATTGGCGATCGTACCCTGTCTGTAGAGCAAGACGCGAATCAAATTATGGGAAGATACGGAACGCAAAACCTTCCCTCTCTACTGCCCAAAGTGTGAACGGGAGACGCGAATTGGCGCAAAGCACATGCGCGTATCCGTTGTCCAGGCGCCGGGCACACAGACGCAGAGCCGACCACACGCAGATCAAACACGCGGTGATCGGCTCTGTTGTTTTATATGCGTAGCTACCGCTTTCTCTGCCTCTTTTAGCCCTGCTCGCGCTGGCGCTTATAGGCTTCCATGCGCGCCTTTCCCTCTTCCAGCCACTGCCTTTGCTCTTCCGTCTCGGCCACAAGCGGCGGGACCGGCACGGGGCGCAGCGTCTGGTCATCCACGGCCGTGCAGGTAAAGTAACAGCGCGCGCACTCGTACACTTCTCCCTTGCGCATGTCCTCGGCCTGTGCCACGACGCGCACCAGCATGCTGGTGTGCCCGGCATAGATGACCTGCGCCTGCGAACGCACCACGTGGCCGACGGGCACCACGCGCGTCAGTGCGCCGTCAAAGCGCACCGTGACGATGTGCCGGCGGCAGAAGTTCATCGCCGCGCAGTACGAGGTCTCGTCCAGCAGCGTCAGGTAGCGCCCGCCGTGCAGCGTGCTGCCGTGTACCCCGCTGCCGGGGTTGGTATCTTTGGGAAGGACAATGTACGAAAGTGAGGCCTGGGCCTGTGACATCGGGACCGGTTGCATCGGAATTCCTGCTTTCCAAATCGAATTTTCGGCCATTATACAAAAATGCCTCGCTCTTTTCAAGCAAGGCATGTCAAAAAGGCGCATTTTACAGCAGCACGGGCATCTGCGCATAGTAAGCGACACGCTCATCCAGTTCCCTTCCGTCGATCTCGCCGGTGGCGAGGAACTTCTCCACCACTTCGTGCGTGGGAATCCCGGCCCGCCCGCCGATGCGCGTACACTTGATGGCCGCAGCAGCGCTGGCGTACCGCGCCGCCTCCCGCACGTCCATCTGGCGCAACAGGCCCGCAATAAACGCGCCGTGGAACACGTCGCCCGCTCCGGTGGTATCGCATACCGGCACGCAAAACGCCTCCTGCTCAAACGTGCCGTCCGCATCCAGCCCCTTGAGCCCTTTCTCTCCAAACGTGACGATCACCGTCGCGCCCGGCGCCGCCATCTGCTGCAGACGATGCAGATTGCCCTGCCAGTCTGCGCTGTCGGCAAACAGCGTGCGGTAGCACATTTCAGATGGGATCAGGTAGTCCACATTCCGCAGGATCTCCGGCATGCCGGTTTCATAGTAGCGATCGGCATCGTACACCACCTTGACGCCGGCCGCCTGCGCGATCTGTGCCGCGCGCAGGCTGTACGGCCGCGGATCCGAGAGGAACAGGTACTGCGCGCTCTCAATGTAGGCCGCATCCACCTGCTCCGGCGACAGATACGGGGTGCGCTGCTGCTGAATGTAGAAGTTGCGCGATTGGCTCTGCGCAATGGCAATGCCAACGCAGAACTGCGAGGAGCCATCCGGATCCCATACGATGTGCGAGGTGTCCACCCCGTGCCGGTCAAAGTCCTGCTTGATCCACCGCCCCATGGCGCCCCCTACGCTGCCCGCGATCCCGCAGCCCTTGCCCCAGAGCCGCTGCGTGGCCACAATGCCCGTGGCCACCTTTCCGCCGTACTGCCACGACAGTTGGTTGACATAGCACGAGGCGTTCTTCTCCAATGCGTGGTCGATCTGCAAAATCAGGTCCATCACCATGCCGCCGTAAGCCACTACATCCATCTGTACACGCTCCTCATTGGTACTTGTGTATGCCATCTGCATCCACGACCCCCAAAAACAGCGGCCGTTTGGCCGGCGCATCCGGGCCGATGGCAATGGCGCTGTGCAACATCTGCTGCGCCTGGGGCAGCCGCGCGCGGTCGTTTACGTGCAGCTGCGCCAACACCGTGCCCGCCTCTACCCAATCGCCCACGCGGCAGTGCATCCATATGCCGGCAAGCGGGTCGATGCGATCGTCCAGCCGTTCGCGCCCCGCGCCCAGAAGCTGTGCGGCCAGGCCCACGCGCAGCGCGTCGATCCGTGCGATATACCCCGCCGTCTGCGCGCGCAGATCGACCACGTGCGCCGCATGGCCCAAAAGCGCGCAGTCCTCGCACACGCGCGCATCTCCGCCCTGCGCCGCGATGATCTCCTGCAGCTTTTGCAGCGCGGCGCCGGAGTCGATGGCGTCCTGCAGGCGCTGCCGCGCGGCCTGTTCGCTGCTCTCCACCTCGCAGAGCAGCAGCATCTGCACGCCCAGCGCCATACACACCTGCCACAGGTCGCTTCCCTTGTGCTGCCCCTTGAGCAGTTCGATTGCCTCGCGCACATCCATGGCATTGCCCACCGAACGGCCGAGCGGCTGATCCATATCCGTCACGATGGCGCTCACGCGCCGGTTCAGGTGCGTGCCGATCTCCACCATGGCCTTGGCAAGCGCAAACGCATCGTCCGCCTCTTTCATGAACGCACCGCTGCCGGCCTTGACGTCCAGCACGATCACATCGGTGCCGGAAGCCAGCTTTTTGCTCATGATCGAGGAGGCGATCAGCGGAATGGATTCCACCGTGCCCGTCACATCGCGCAGCGCGTACAGTTTCCGGTCGGCCGGCGCCAACTCGCCGCTCTGCCCCACGATGGCCGCACCGTGCGCGCGCACGAGGTCGATCAATTCCTGCACGCCCATCTCCGTGCGGTACCCCGGGATGGATTCCAGCTTATCCACCGTGCCGCCGGTATGCCCCAGCCCGCGGCCCGACATCTTGGCCACCTTGACGCCGCAGGCCGCCACGAGCGGCACCAGCGCAATGCTGGTGGTATCGCCCACGCCGCCGGTCGAGTGCTTATCCGCCACGTGTCCGCCCAGGGCGGACAGGTCGACCACCTGCCCCGAGTGCGTCATGCAGTCGGTCAAATCCGCCGTCTCGCGC
>DXZF01000321.1 GCA_019415425.1 Bacillota bacterium
CGCCCAACGCGATGGCCGTGGCCGTGAGCAGCGACTCAGTCAGCTTGGTCAGGCCGGCAAACATATCGCCGGCCATGATATCGCGCATGCAATTGGTGATGGCAATGCCGGGCACCAGGTTCATCAGGCCACCGATGATGATTTTATCCGCCTGCAAGGCCAACCCCAGATGGACGGTGAGCAATGCGATGATCGCAATGCAGGCGCTGGCCGAGAGGTGGATAAAAAAGGGATTGGTGTGAAAACGGCTCATGCCGGTGACGATGATCTTGGTAGACGCACCGCACAACAGCGCGCAACACGCATCCAGAAACTGCCCGCCATAGAAGAGCGTAAAGGAGAAGGCCACAAGGGCATACGCGAACAACTGCAGCAGGTACGAAAAGGAGGGGAGGCGGTCAATCTCCTGCAATTCCTCTTGCACCTGTGCAAAACAGGGCGTCTGCCGGCAGGTACGGCGACATAAATCGTTGACGCGTTCCACCTTGGCCAGATTGGTGGCATGGGTATAGACGCGCTTGATCTTGCTGACGGTATGCCCCTGACCAGTTGTTACGGATACCATGATGCTGGAGGGGACGACGAATACGCCGCAATCCATCACGCCGTATGCGTGCAGAACGCGGTTCATGGATTCCTCTACGCGGTAAATCTCCGCGCCGTTGGCCAACAGCATGTAACCAATCTGCGTGGCCGTGTTGAGTAAAGCGTCGTAATCCAAAACTCGACTCCTTTGGCAGTGTGCATGGGTTCAACTAGATTATACCGAAAACCGATCGAAAAGATAGTCTGCAATGCAAAAGAAATACACAAAACGTAAACCATATATTTGATGTGTTTACTAATGTAAATCATAGATCTAATAGATGTTCACGATAAATTTCGATCAGCTTTTCCAAAGTATAGTAGCGACAGTTGGCGGAGCTGGTCGAAGGAAGGGGAATAGCCTCGATTTTTATTTGAGGTTGACAATACTTTCGATAGAGCGCGGAGGCCTTTTGCCCTGTGGTCAACACGCGCTGTATGCAACTGTGATTGAGGATAATAGACAGGTCATTGGGCACGGGAGATTGGATGCTCTGGTCGTCTGCACCCTGGATGCGGCAACTGTGCAGGACATCCCAAAGCGCCAGATGATGCCGTAAAATAAAGGCTTTGCGGTCCTGTACAGTGGCGGGGG
>DXZF01000322.1 GCA_019415425.1 Bacillota bacterium
GCCCGTGGATGAGAGCAACCGCGTATTGACCACCCCGGCGCATCTGGCGTATGTGCGCATTGCGGAGGGGTGCGATCTGCACTGTACCTACTGTGCCATTCCCGCCATTCGCGGGAAATACCGCAGCCGTAGTATGGAGGACATCTACAATGAATGCGCCCGCCTGGCACAGCAGGGCGTAAAGGAGATCGTGCTGATTGCGCAGGACACCTCTTACTATGGAAAGGACCGTTACGGGGCCTTTGTCCTGCCCAAGTTGCTGAAAAAGTTGGGCAAGTGCGGCGCCCCATGGATCCGCCTGCTGTACACGTACCCTGAGCGCATCACGGATGAGCTGTTGGACGCCATTGTCAGCACAGACAACGTGCTCAACTATCTGGATATGCCCTTGCAACACATCGACGACGAGGTGCTCAAGCGCATGGGCCGTCCCACTTCGCGCCGGCATGTGCGGTATCTGTTGGAGCGCATTCGCGCCATGGAAGAGGATATCCCCTTCACATTGCGCACGACCATGATTGCCGGTTTCCCTGGCGAGACGCAGGCGCAGCATGAGTCACTGCTCTCCTTTATTGGGGAGGGGTATTTTGACCATTTGGGCGTATTTGCCTATTCGCAGGAAGAAAACACAAAAGCTGCGCTGCTGGATGGGCAGCTGCCGGAAACCGTCAAACAACAGCGTGCACAGGCCATGATGCGCGTACAGCGCGGCATTTCGTTCAAAAAGAACCAACAGCGCGTCGGCGAAATCTACGATGTCCTCATCGAGGGCTATGAGGAAGAGGAGCAGATCGCGTATGGACGCATCGGCGCACAGGCGCCTGAGGTGGATGGATTGACATTCGTACGGAACTGCCCAGCCGATCGGATCGGAACGTTTGTGAGATGCCGTATCGATCAGGCCGAGGAGTATGACTTGATAGGAGTAAACACGGATGACGCTTGCAAGTAAATTTACCGTTGCGCGCACCATTTTGGCGCCGCTATTTGTCGTCATTGCCACGATGGCATTCCCGCACTGGAATATCTGGGCGGCCATCATCTTTATCCTGGCCTCTGTGACGGATATGGTGGATGGACAAATCGCGCGTAAGTACAACCAGATTTCCGATTTTGGCAAATTGGTAGACCCCATCGCAGACAAATTGCTGCTCAGCGCCGCCATGTTGGTGCTGGTGCAGTGGGGCAAGTTCCCCAGCTGGGTCGCGATGATCGTGATCACGCGCGATATCATCGTCAGCGCCTTTCGCATCACGGCGGCCAACCACGGCCTTGTCATCGCAGCGCGCAACAGCGGCAAGATCAAGACCGTGTTGCAGATGATCGCATACAGCGCCTATCTGTTTGAATTTGATACGATCGGCCTCGTATTTCTCATTGGCGGCACAGTGACCACGGTTTGGAGTCTGATCGACTACGTTTACGCCAATCGGCACATTTTGACCGCGCGAACCACAGTGCCGTTTCTGTTCTCGTTTGTCGATAAGCTGCTGACCACCTATGCCATCTTCTATCTGGTCGGGAGCGGGGCATTGTCTGCGCTGTTCGGCATGATCTTTATCGGGCGGGACAACATCGTCAGCGGGGTCAAGGTCATGGCTTCCTCCCACCATACGCCCATCCCGCTGCTGTTTAGCGGGGTGCTGTGCAGCATCTTACAG
>DXZF01000323.1 GCA_019415425.1 Bacillota bacterium
TCCCAAGCACAATCCGGAATTTACCACCATCGAGCTGTACCAGGCGTATACCGATGTATACGGCATCATGCAGCTGACCGAAGAGCTGGTGGCGCACGTGGCCAAAGTGGCGCTGCAGGATCAGGACGAGCTGAAGGTGGACTATGAGGGCCACGTGATCGACCTGACGCCGCCGTACCGCAAGGTGAGCATGGCGGAGCTGGTAAAGGAAGAGACCGGCGTCGACTTTCTGCAGATGACCGACGAACAGGCGCGCGAGGCGGCCAGGCAGATGCACATCGAGGGCATCAAGGACGGCATGAGCCGCGGGCAGGTGATGTACGCGGTGTTCGACGAAAAGGTGGAGGACAAGCTGATTGCGCCCACCTTCGTGCTGGACTACCCGGTGGAGGTTTCGCCGCTGGCCAAGCGCAAGCCCGACGATCCCTCGCTGACCGAGCGGTTTGAGTTCTTTGCCGCGGGCCGCGAACTGGCCAACGCCTTTAGCGAGCTGAACGACCCCATCGACCAGTACGGTCGCTTTGTGCAGCAGGCCAAGGCGCGCGCCGCGGGAGACGAAGAGGCGCACGTGATGGACGAGGACTATGTGACGGCGCTGGAGTACGGCATGCCGCCGACCGGCGGAATGGGCATGGGCATCGACCGGCTGTGCATGCTGTTGGCCGGGCAGAGCAGCATTCGCGATATCATCCTGTTCCCGACCATGAAACCGCGGGGGCAGGAACGGGCGGAAAGCCCCAAGGCTTCGGCCGAGGCGCAGATGAAAAAGCCAGACTTTTCCAAGGTGACGATTGAACCGCTGTTTGCGGACATGGTGGACTTTGAGACCTTTAGCAAATCCGACTTTCGGGTCGTCAAAGTCAAGGACTGCAAAGCGGTGCCCAAGAGCAACAAACTGCTGCAGTTCACCCTGGACGACGGGACCGGCACCGATCGAATCATCCTCAGCGGCATCCACGCCTATTACGAGCCGGAAACGCTCATCGGCAAGACGCTTGTGGCCATCACCAATCTTCCGCCGCGCAAGATGATGGGCATCGATTCCTGTGGGATGCTGCTCTCCGCCCTGCACAGCGAAGAAGGGGAGGAACGGCTGAATCTGCTGATGGTGGATGACTTCATCCCGGCGGGAGCCAAGCTGTACTGAGACGGCGCATTGCAACCTGTAGATGGGCAGACGGCGCCCCGTTCACGGGCTGAAGGGGATGGGGCAAGTCGCAACCGTAGATCGAGCGATGGGCAGCTTCTTTGAAGAAGCTGCCCATTTTCCATGCAATGGCCCGGGCGGGGACGGCCAGGCGATACAGGTAAAAGAGGCGGCCTTTCAAGACGAAGGCCGCCTCTGTTGTCCATCTGCTCACTCGTGTACCGGGACGCGGCGTGCGCACAGGTGCCCCAGGGCGCAGAAGAGGAGCGAGAGCGCCAGCAGGCTGAGCAGCGAAGCGGTGTACGTGCCGAAGAGCGCCTGCAACAGCGTGCCGATGGCATCGGTGAGCTGCCCGTGCAGCAACAGCGTGTCGACCAGCGGAAAGACGACGCAGAGCAGTGCCGGAACGCCGATGGAGACGACGATCTTCTGCACTTTGCTCATGCGGTAGTACAGGCTGCCCAAAAACAGGCCGAACATGGCGCCGGTGCAGTAGAGCAGCACATTCCACAGCATGCTCGCCGCGATGGACCAGCGCGCGTAGATGAGCTGCATGAGCGGATCGTAATGGAACAGGCGCTGCAATGCCGGTGCGACAAGTGCGTCAAAGACGCCCATCAAGAGCGCACAGCTGAGCAGCGCAACGGTGAACGCACGCAGCACCGTCTTGCGGCTGACGCCGTTTTGCAGCCCCATTTTGAGCGGCTCTTTGAGGCAGTTGAGGCCCATGACGAATAAGAAGATCAGGCCGGCCATCTCCTGCCCGTTGAAATACAGGTGCCCGTTTGCCGGGGGCATCAGGGAAAACAGCGCGAACATGGCCAGAAAGAGGGCGTAAAAACAGCCGTAAAAGATCAGGACGGGACGGCGGATATCGTGAAACGCGTAGCCAAGCATGGGTTGAATCTGCATGGGGAACCTCCTCAGGCGTTGGTCAGATGGATGAACAGCTTTTGCAAATCCGGCTGTCCAAAGCGCAAAGCTGGATCGTGGACGGCCGGAACGCTGCCCAGCACGGTCAGCTGCTTGATGCCGGACAGCGACGCTGCGCCCAGCACCTGCTGGCCTTGGGCAAAGGCGTCGACGCTGTGGGCCGGCCCGCTGACGGTGTATGCGCGCTGCAACAGCGCTTCGACCGGCTCTTGCACGATGAGCGCGCCCTCTTTGAGAATCAGCACGTCCTCGATCACGTGTGCGACTTCCTCGATCAGGTGGGTGGAGAGCACAAAGGTACGCGGGTGATCGCTGTAGGCCGCCAGCAGCGACTGGTAGAACAGATCGCGGTGGTTGGCGTCCAGCCCCAGCACCGGCTCATCCAGAAAGATGAACGGGGCGTCCACACACAGCGCCAAAATGTCGTGGAAGATGGAGCCGTAGCCGGTGGAGAGCTGGCCGACGCGCCTGTGCGGGTCCAGGCCGAATGCCTGGCACAGCGCCTGGGCGCGGGAAAGGTCAAAGCCGTCGTGAAACGCCTGCGTCCAGCGCATGATGTCGTCAAGGCGGCGTTGCGGGGGGAACATCTTCTCCTCGCTCATCAGATACATCTGCCGCAGCGCCGCATCGTTTTCCTCCACCGATTGCCCGTCCAGCAGGATCTCTCCGCTATCGGCAAACAGCCGGTTGGTGATCAGCTTGAGCAGTGTGGACTTGCCCGCGCCGTTGCGGCCCAAAAGGCCGTAGATCTTGGGGGCAGTGAGGGCAAAGGTCATGTCTTTGACGGCGTGTGTGTCGCCAAAGCGTTTTTCTACGTGTTGAACGCGCAGTTCACTCATGGTCGGTTCCTCCAAAGCCTTTGCGCAACATCGCCTGCACGTCTGCCTGTGAGAGGTGCAGCCTGCGCGCCTCGCGCACCAGTTGCAGGATATAGCTATCGTAAAACTGTCGCTGCCGTTTGTGCAGGATGGACTGCTGCGCGCCCTGCGCCACAAACATGCCCACCCCGCGCTTTTTGTACAGAATGCCTTCGTCGACCAACAGATTCACTCCTTTGAGGGCGGTGGCCGGGTTGATTTTGTAAGTGATGGAAAGTTCCGTCGTCGAGGGGACCGGTTCCCCCTGGGCAAACAGGCCGGAGAGAATCGCGTCCTCCAGGGCCTGCGCCACCTGCAGGTAAATGGGTTGTGCACCGTGTAAATCCAGTTCCATATGCCCCTCCTTCTGCGGCGTCCCGCACGATTTGGCATGCCAGGTTCATTGGTTAGTTACTTGTGTAATTAACCATAAAGGCTTGACCGGCATTTGTCAACCCTGCCGCACAAAAAATGTGTGCACAGGCGCGGGCGTTGAATGCGCAGGGGGATTTGTGGTTTAATAGGGAAAGAGAAACGATAGGGGGCGCCAGCATGGCCACAGAACTTTTTTTGAAATACGGGTGCAATCCCAATCAGAAGCCTTCGCGCATTTACATGGAGCAGGGCGAACTGCCGTTGACCGTCAAGTGTGGACGGCCCGGATACATCAACTTTCTGGACGCGCTCAACAGCTACCAGCTGGTGCGGGAACTCAAGCAAGCGACGGGCCTGCCGGCGGCGGCCTCGTTCAAGCACGTCAGCCCTGCGGGTGCGGCGGTGGGGCTGCCGCTGAGCGACGTGCTCAAGCGCATCTACTTTGTGGACGATAAGCCGCTGACGCCGCTGGCTGCCGCCTATGCGCGGGCGCGGGGCGCGGACCGGATGAGCTCGTATGGCGATTTTGTGGCGCTGTCCGACGTGTGCGACAGCGAGACGGCGGCGCTGATTGCGCGCGAGGTGTCGGATGGGATCATTGCGCCGGGATACACGCAGCAGGCGCTGGAGATCCTGTGCAACAAGCGCAAGGGCAATTACAACGTCATCCAGATCGACCCGGACTATGTGCCGGCCCCGCTGGAACACAAGCAGGTGTACGGCATTACCTTTGAGCAGGGGCGCAACGATTGCGTGATCGACGAAGCGCTGCTGAGCGAACTGCCCACCCAAAACAAGACGCTGACGCCGGAGCAGAAACGCGATCTGATCATTGCGCTGATCACGCTCAAGTACACGCAGTCCAACTCCGTGTGCTATGCCAAGGATGGGCAGGCGATCGGCATTGGGGCTGGGCAGCAGTCCCGCATCCACTGTACGCGCCTGGCCGGCAACAAGGCGGATGTATGGCACCTGCGCCAGCACGAAAAGGTGCTGTCGCTGCCGTTTGTGCCCGGCATCCGGCGCGCCGACCGCGACAACGCCATCGACGTGTACATCTCTGACGAATACGAAGACGTGCTGCGCGAAGGCGTATGGCAGCAGTTCTTTACGCGTAGGCCCGAGGTCTTTACGCCGCAGGAAAAGCGCGCCTGGTTGGCACAGCAGACCGGCGTGGCGCTGGGCAGCGATGCGTTTTTCCCCTTTGGCGACAATATCGAGCGCGCGCACAAGAGCGGCGTCACCTGCATTGCGCAGCCGGGCGGCTCCATTCGGGACGACCATGTCATACAGACGTGCGACCGCTATGGGATTGCCATGGCGTTTACCGGGTTGCGGCTGTTCCACCATTGAGAATGTGCCCGATGCATGCAAAAAACCGCACGGCGGCCAAACGGCCGCCGTGTTGTTTTAGGAACATATATTTTTATCAATATATTTTGATGCATATATATGAGGAAAAGTGCAAATTTTAACAAATGAATAAATAATGAGATAAACTTTTATTTAATAATAATATAGTAGACGTGCTGTGCACATTGTGTTATGATACAGATACAAATTTTACAAGAGTGTTGCAAAGAAGGAACAATCTGAAGGTTTGGGAGGCGTATCACGTGGGAAAGAAGAAATTTGCATTTATGCTGATGGGCCCTGCGTATCATTCCGATCAACAC
>DXZF01000324.1 GCA_019415425.1 Bacillota bacterium
GCGCAGAGCAGTACGATGGCAATCGCTGCCACCTCAGGGGTGAGGTCGGCCTTGTCGGTGAGCAGGTACACCAGGTACACCAGCCCGCCGCCAAAGAGGAAGATGACCAGCATGCCCAAAAGCGTATTGGCGTTGCTCTTCATGGCCTTGCGCTCGCTGTCCCAGTGCAGCCGGGGTTTGCGCATATCGAAGTAGAACGACAGCAACACCGGCGGCAGGCAGGTGATCAGCCCAAACAGCCCCGTGGCCACGGCCGTCAGCACGTTGAGCTGGACGGCGAAGATCAGCGCCAGCGTCATCCCCAGACACGTCGCACCCGAGATGCTCAATGCACACAGCAGCTTGCCGTTCATCAGCGCCTGGGGGCGCAGCGGCAGCACCATGGGCAGCCAGATGCTCTCGCCCTCGCGCGAGTACATCGTCATGCCCGCCGAGTTGAGCGAGGAGAAGAAGTACGCAAACGCACCGCCCACCAGCACGACGATGATCGCCGACTGCGGGGCGTTGATCACGTTGAACAGGATCGTCATCTCGGCATCGCCCATCTCCTGCATCGGCACCAGCATGATCACGATCACCATCAGCGGCGCCATGATGATGGTGATCAGCGAGTTCATCGCATAGGTGGGGGAACGCAAAATCGTGCGCCATTCCTTGATGAAGATCGCCTTCACCTGCCCCTTTTGCCGTTGGCCCAGCGCGCTGACGTCAACGCGCTTGTGCTTTTGGTACGTCTCCCCCTGTGCCGCGGCGCTGCGCATATACATACGCCCGGCCAGCCACAGGCACAGCAGCAGTGCGGCGATGGCCACCAGCGCAAACAGCGCGAGGTTTGTCAGGCCCGTGCTGCCTTCGTACACCAGCGCACTGGAGGCCCAGCGCGCAGGCGGGAAGATGGAGGTCATCGTCTTGAGCAGCCCGCCCGAGAGCATGGCCATGATCTGCTCTTCGGTAATATCCGCCATCCCGGCCGAGAGGTACTGCACGCCCACAAAGTAGGCGGCAAACAGCAGGAACCCGCCGATGATCGCGAGCTTGTCGCGGTGGCGGGAGATGACCGAGACGCGCATCATCAACGCCGCGAGCAGGTTGGCGATGGCAAACGGAATGGCCGGGCCCAGCAGCACCACCAGCAACGCCTTCAGGAAGAACAGCGCATCCACGCTCGCGTGCATCGCGTACACCACAATGCCGGGCAGTACGATCAGCGCAAACATGCCGATCTCGCCGATCATGGCCACCGTGAATTTGCTCGCAAAGGCGGTGTTGCGCTTGATGGGCAGCGTGGCCAAAAACTCGGTGTCCTTGGCGTAATACAAGCTGATGGCGTAAAAGATGCCGAACACCAGCACCACCAGCATTGCGATGAGAATCAGCCCGGTCAGGATGGTATCCTGCAGGATGGACAATCTGGCCACGCCAAAGAGCAGGTCGAGCAGCCAGCTGAACATCGCCACGACCAGTCCCACCGCCAGCAAAATCACCAGTACGCTGAGCACGCCGCGCGCCTTGTCCTTGGCCTTGCCGTGGAAAGAGGCCCGCAGGTCGCTGATGCCAAAGGTGAGTTTGATCTGCAGCCAGGTCAGTTGCCAGAACTGTTTCACGCCTCATCCCCGCTTTCTGTCAGCTCCAGGAACAGCGACTCCAGCGACTCGTCGCTGCCGCTGCGCAGTTCCTCCAGCGTGCCCACCGCCACGATCTCGCCATGGTTGATGATGGCGATGCGGTCGCACAGCTTTTCGGCCACCTCCAGCACGTGCGTGGAGAAGAAGATGGTGTTGCCGCGCTCACAGTGCGCGCGCATCTCCTGCTTGAGCAGGTGCTGGCTGCGCGGGTCCAGGCCCACCATCGGTTCGTCCATGATCCACAGCGGGGGGTTGGGCAGCAGCGCGCCGGTGAGCGAGAGCTTCTGCCGCATGCCGTGCGAGTACGACTTGATCTGTTCGCCCGCCGCCTTTTGCAGTTCAAACATGGAAAGGTACTTCTCCATCTGCATCTGGCGGGTCTGCTGATCCACCCCGTACATGTCTGCAATGAAGTTGAGGTACTCCCGCCCGGTCAGGCGCTCGTAAATCTGGTGCGAGTCCGGCGCGTAGCAAAAGCTCTGCTTGCACGCCACGGGGTCCTCCTGCATATCGTGCCCATTGATGCGCACGGTGCCGGTATCCGGCCTGAGGATGCCGGTGATCATCTTGATGGTGGTGGTCTTGCCGGCGCCGTTGGGGCCGATGAAGCCAAACACCTCTCCCCGCCGCACGTGCAGGCTCAGGTTGTTCACCGCCTTGACATTGCTCTTGGCATAGCTCTTGCTGATGCCATCCAACTGGATCATGTCCTTACTCCTTTCACGCCCGGCCACACGGCCGGCCCAGCGCAGACATTGGATGGGAAATGCGGCCCAACGTTGTCTGCTTGAAATCATCCATATTGTACCCGGCCCCCCCTCCCAGCGCAAGATGTCTTTGTTAATTTTTTGTCAACATTTGTGCGCCTGCAGGCGTTTGGCAAGAGCGGATCGTTTCCTTTACACGGTTTTGGATTTTCCTTACAATACAGGTAGATCGCAGGCGGCGGATACCGTGCGCCGCCTTCAAAAAGGAGCGTTTGACATGCCCATCGTCGCGTTGGATCAGGGAACCACCAGCTCGCGCGCCGTACTGTTTGACCACGACGGCCGCCAGATCGCCCAGCACAACCGCGCCTTTACCCAGCTGTACCCACAGCCCGGCTGGGTCGAGCACGATCCGGACGAAATCCTCTTCTCCCAGCTCTCTGCCCTGCGCGAGACGCTGGAGATGGCCCGCATCAGCCCGCAGGAGGTGGATGCCCTGGGCATCACCAACCAGCGCGAAACCGTGGTGGTATGGGACGTGCGCACCGGCATACCGGCGCACAACGCCATCGTCTGGCAGTGCCGGCGCACCGCGCAGTTCTGCGCCGACCTCGCGGCGCAGGGCCTTGCGCCCATGATTCACCAGAAGACCGGGCTGGTGTTGGACGCCTATGCCACCGCCAGCAAATTGCGCTGGATCCTGGAGCACATGCCGGATGGCCTGCAAAAGGCCAGAGACGGCATCCTGGTGTGCGGCACCATCGATACGTTCCTGCTCTGGCACCTGACCGGCCGCAAGGTGCACGCCACCGATCACACCAACGCCAGCCGCACCATGCTGTACAACCTGCACACGCACGACTGGGATCAGTCGCTGCTGGACCTGTTCGGCATCCCGCGCGCCATGCTGCCCGTCATCCTGCCCAGCAGCTGTCTGTACGGCGTGACCGACGGCAACCTCATCGGCGCAGAGATCCCCATCGGCGGCGTCGCGGGCGATCAGCAGGCGGCGCTGTTCGGCCAGTGCTGCTTTTCCGCAGGCGAGGCCAAGAACACCTATGGCACCGGCTGTTTTTTGCTCATGCACACCGGGCAGACGCCCATGTTCTCACAAAACGGCCTGATCACCACCGTGGCGGCCACGCCGCAGGGGGAGCCGTTTGGCTACGCGGTAGAGGGCAGCGTGTTTGTGGCGGGGGCCGTCATCCAATGGCTGCGCGATGAGCTCAGGGTGCTGGAC
>DXZF01000325.1 GCA_019415425.1 Bacillota bacterium
AGGCGCACACATGCGCCTGCAGACAGTGCCGGAAGGCGAAAAACGATGGCAGAAAATCGTTTCCCGGGCGCAGGGTCGCATGCGTAGGAAAAGCGAACGAGCGTAGTTGGTCGCTATACGGAACTGTGCTCACCCAGAGAGTGACCCCGCAGTACAGGCAGGGTCCGCCCCCCTCAAGCAAATGTGGACGCATTTGCGGCAATGGGATTCCTGGCGGGGGGTTGGGGGTGGAATCCCCACGGCAAACGCGCCGGCTGCACGCGGCTGTTCGCGCTTTTCAAATTCAATTTGTTGGCGTATAATAAGTTTAATATACACTTTGGGGAGGGTTGGGGATGATTACCATTCACCGTTCGCCCGTCACCGTCCGGGACGGTGCATTCGACTTTGACCACGTGGAGCCGGCGCGCAGGAGCGGCACCATGGCATACCGTATCCTGTCCGCGCACAATCGCAGCGGCAATATGCAGCAGCTGCAGATCGCCTTTGACGCGATGGCTTCGCACGATATCACGTACGTCGGCATCATTCAGACGGCGCGCGCCAGCGGAATGAAGGCGTTCCCGCTGCCCTACGTGCTCACCAACTGCCACAACAGCCTGTGCGCGGTGGGCGGCACCATCAACGAGGACGACCACCGCTTTGGCCTGTCCGCAGCGCAGAAGTACGGCGGCGAGTTCGTGCCCGCGCACATGGCGGTCATCCACCAGTACATGCGCGAGGTGTACGCCGGCTGCGGCAAGATGATCCTCGCCTCCGACAGCCACACGCGCTACGGCGCGCTGGGCACCATGGCCGTGGGCGAAGGCGGGCCGGAGCTGGTCAAGCAGCTTCTGGGCCGCACGTACGATCTGGCGTACCCCGAAGTGATCGGCATCTACCTCACCGGCGCCCCGCGCCCCGGGGTCGGCCCGCAGGACGTGGCGCTGGCGCTGATCGGGCAGACCTTTGACGCCGGCATCGTCAAAAACAAGGTGCTGGAGTTCTTTGGCCCCGGCATCGCCGAGCTGGATATGGATTTTCGCATGGGCATCGACGTCATGACCACCGAGACCGCGTGCCTGTCCTCCATCTGGCAGACGGATGAAACGGTGCAGCAGTTCCTCACCGTGCACGGCCGTCCGCAGGAATACGCGCGCATTGCGCCGGAGGCGGTGGCCACGTACGACGGGCTGATCGAGATCGACCTGTCCACCATCGAGCCGATGATCGCCCTGCCGTTCCACCCCAGCAACGCCTATACCATCCGCGAATTGAAGGAGAACATGGCGGATATCCTGCACGCGTGCGACGCGCGCATCGCAGAGCAGAGCGGCAAGGCGCCCGACGTGCCGCTCGCCTCCAAGATGGAAAACGGCAACCTGCGCGTCGACCAGGGCGTGATTGCGGGCTGCTCCGGCGGCCTGTACCAGAACATCCTGCAGGCGCACCGCATCCTGACGGGCGGGCAGATCGGGCAGAACGCGTTCTCGCTCTCGATCTATCCGGCCAGCCAGCCCATGATGATGGCGCTTTCCCAAAACGGCGTGCTTGCCGAGCTGATGGCACAGGGCGTCATCATCCGCTCGGCGTTCTGCGGGCCGTGCTTTGGCGCGGGCGACGTGCCGGGCCACGGCGGGCTGTCCATCCGGCACACCACGCGCAACTTCCCCAACCGCGAAGGCAGCAAGCCCGGCGAGGGGCAGCAGGCGTTTGTGGCGCTGATGGACGCGCGCTCCATTGCGGCCACGGCGGCCCGTGGCGGCATGCTGACCGCGGCCACCGAGCTGGATCCGGCGCTGCTCTCGCGCGTGGACGCGCCGTACACCTTTGACGACAGCAGCTACCGCAGCCGCGTATACCATGGCGTGGGGCAACCCAAGCCGGAGACGGAGCTGCACTTTGGCCCCAACATCACCGATTGGCCGCAGATGATCCCGCTGCCGCAGGATCTCGACCTGACCGTGGCCAGCGCCATCTACGATCCCGTGACCACCACGGACGAGCTGATCCCCTCGGGCGAGACGTCCAGCTACCGCAGCAACCCGCAGCGGCTGGCCGAGTTCGCGCTCTCGCGCAAGGACCCGGGCTATGTCGGCCGTGCCAAGGCCGTGTATGCGCAGGAGCTGCAGCGCCGCTCCGAGCGCCCGGACGCGCCGGGCCTGGGCACCATCGTGTTTGCGCTGCGCCCCGGCGACGGCTCTGCGCGCGAGCAGGCCGCCTCGTGCCAGCGCGTGCTGGGCGGCGTGGCCAATATCGCCAGCGAATACGCCACGCGCCGCTACCGCGCCAATGTGGTCAACTGGGGTATGCTGCCGTTTATTCTGGACGACGCCGCGTCGTTTGGCATCGCCCCGGGCGACGTGGTGCAGTTGCGCGGCATCCGCGATGCCATCGCCTCGGGCGCCGATGCCGTGCAGGCCACGCTGGTGCAGGGCGAAAATGCGCGCACCATCACGCTGCGCCTGCCCGACCTCTCGCAGGGCGAGCGCGAGATCATCCTCGCCGGCTGCCTGATGAACTACTACGCACAGCAGAACCAGTAAGGGCGCGCTGCCCTTCTTCAAGGGTGCCATCCCTTTGGAATCCCTCATCGCAAACGCGCCTGCGTTTGCTTTGGGCGATAGAAGGCGCTCCCCCTTCCAACAAAACGCAACCGGGCGCATCCCACTTTGCGCCCGGTTGCGTTTTTATTGTCATCCAAAGGCGTGTCGGCTTCCGCCATCGCTTCCGATCTCTTCCAGCACTTGTACGATCTCTTCGATTTTCAAAAAACATTCCGCGTCGTTCAGCGCGTCGTCCCAAAGGATGTCCCGTATCCGGCAGAGCGCCTGATCACATCGCATCTCCAGCTGTTTTGGCCAGTCAGAAGCTTCCATTTTCTTCTCTAGCAGTGCGCCAATGCCCGCCTCCTCCACCATTTTTCCAGCATTTCCCGGTATAAATCCATCTCCATGCCCCCATACTGCTTTCATTGAATCCTACTTTATCCTACTTTATACGATACTTCAATAGGAAGGAGCATTTTATAGTATGTTTGTACGGGTGAAAGCAGATGCAGAAGATGAAACCGCTCAAGCAAAAAGTGAGCCTCACCTTGGATGAAGACGTGCTGGAGAGGCGCAGGCTTCTGGCCGAGCAAAATGATCGTTCGCTCTCGCAGTACATCAACATCGTCTTAAAAGCGCATTTGCGCAGCGTCGATCAACGCGCTTCCCACACGCAAGAAAGCGGACGTCGTCACAGGCAGGACGGCGTCCGCTTTTTTTGTCCATCGATTCTACCTTCCCGGCAGGCGCATGTGCGCGCCGGCAAGACGGCAGCCGGGCCAAACGCGGGCGCCCTTGCAGATTACCGGGCGGCCCTTTCCCAAAAATGGATTTCAACGCCTCTCTGCCGTGGCGTTGCGTATAAAAACCGCGCAAAGCACATAGCGTATCACCGCATCCATTCTTCCCGATGAGGTGATCCCTTTGAAACACAAACATCTGCCATTGCTCGTCTGCCTGGCCATCCCGCTCGCCGCCGGCGCGCTGATCGCGCTGATCACCCACAGCAGCATGTCGGTCTGGACGGAGTTGCGCAAGCCGCCGCTCGCCCCGCCGGGCTGGCTGTTCCCGGTGGTGTGGAGCATCCTGTACGCGCTGATGGGCTACGCCTCGTACCTGGTGCTCACCGCGCCCGCCGCGCGCGACGACATCCGCCGGGCGCTTTTCGCGTACGGCGCGCAGCTGCTGGTCAACCTCCTGTGGCCGGTGGTCTTTTTCAACCTGCGCGCCTGTGTGCCCGCCTTTGTGGTTCTGGTCCTGCTTTGGGCGCTGATCGGCCTGACGGCGGCGCGCTTTCGCCCGCTCTCGCGCCGCGCCTCTCTCCTGCTGCTGCCCTACTGGCTGTGGGTCACGTTTGCCGGGTTCCTCAACCTGTCCATCTGCCTGCTCAACTGAACCTGGCCCGTCGGGCCAATGCGGCCAATCCTACGGTAAAAAACCGACACCGCCACGAGAGCGGTGTCGGTTTTGCGTTCCCACGCCCCAGCGCGCACGCCGCACGGGCGGCCGGGGCAAGGGCGGGCCGTTCCCCGCGCAAGGCAGCGCGGCGCCTGCTAAATTAAAAAACACAGGGGCGTTGCCCCTGTGCACATCCACCTATTTGCTCAGCACTGCGATGCACTCGATCTCCACCAGACCGCCCTTGGGCAGGCCCGCCACCTGGATGCACGCGCGTGCGGGATGATGATCGGCAAAGTACTTGCCGTACACCTCGTTGACCACCGCAAAGTCGGCCATATCCGCCAAAAACACCGTGGTCTTGACCACATCGCCAAACGATGCGCCCGCTTCCTTGAGGATTGCGCCCAGGTTCTTGAGCGATTGCTCTGCCTGCGCGGCCACGCCTTCGGCCAGTTCGCCCGCACAGTTCATGCCCAGTTGACCGGATACGTACAGCGTCTTGTCTGCCAGGATGCCCTGTACGTACGGCCCGATCGCCGCCGGCGCATCTTCTGCGTGAATGATCGTGTTCATCTGTCTGCCTCCTTGCGGGATTTCCGCTTTTCTCGAAAAAAAGATTGCAGAAGCGCTCTGCACGCCTCTTCCATGCATCCGGATTGCATCTGGCACCGGTGGTTGAACCGCGTATCGCCGGGCAGGGCATACAGCGAATGGCAGCAGCCCGCCTTTGGGTCCGGTGCGCCGTACACAATGCGCGCAATGCGGGCATTGATCGCCGCGCCCGCGCACATGGGACACGGCTCTAATGTGACATAAAGCGTGCAGCCTGTCAAGCGCCAACCGCCCAATTTTTTGGCCGCGCGCTGCAGCGCCAGCAGTTCCGCGTGCGCGGTGGGGTCCTTTTTGCTCTCGCGCAGGTTGTGCGCGCGCGCCAGAATCACCCCGTCCCGCGCCACCACGGCGCCCACCGGCACCTCTCCCTTCCTGGCCGCAGCCTCGGCCTGCCGGATGGCGGCGCGCATCATCTTCACATCCTCATCCACGGCCCGTCCCCCTCTCCATCAGTCGCATGCAACCGCGCGCGAGCAGCGCCAGCAGCGTCACGCGCCTGAGCTGCGCGCTCATCGCGCCGTGCGCGCGCCGTATCGTGGCATCGCGCGCCCCCGTTCCCACAGCTTCCAGCGCCCTACATGCCTGCCGCACGCGCGCGGCGCCGCTTTGACCCATTCCTTCATTGGTCCGCCCCTTTCCTGCTGCAAACAATGTACCACAAAACGCCTTCGCGCGCACCCTCGTCCGCCACGTCCGTGCGCCCTTTTGCCTGCGCCGGCATAGGGTGCAGCGGGCGCTATTCGCCCATTTCATCTCACAGGAGGGATTCGGATGGGAATCAACCTTTCCAACAAACAAATCAGCACCGCCAGCATTCCGTGCGACGGGACGTTCCAGGTCACGCTCGCGCTGGCCGCCTCACCTGATATCACCAGTCACCCCACCGACATCGCGCTCGTGCTGGACCGCTCGGGCAGCATGTCGGGCGCACCGCTGGCCAACATGAAGGCCGGGCCAAGACGTTTATCGATATCATCGACGAGGCCACCGACGGTACCCAGGACGGCAACATCGGCATGGGCAGCCGGATCGGCATCGTGAGCTTTGCCGATGACGCCGTACAGAACACGCGGCTGATCACCTCAGTTGCCACCCTCAAGAGCGCGGTGGACGGCCTGACGGCCGGCGGCTCCACCAACCACGCCGATGCCTTCACCAAGGCCATCGAGCTGTTTGACCCCGCTTCCACCAACGCCAAGGTCATCGTCATGTTCACCGATGGCAAGACCACGGCCGGGCCGCCGCCCGCCCCTGTGGCCGCCGCGGCGCGCGCAGCCGGCATCATCATCTACTGCATCGGCCTGATCGGCCAGGATGGCATCGATGTCGCCGTGCTCAACGACTGGGCCACCGACCCCGACGCCTCGCACGTGGCCGTCACGCCCAACGACGAAGATCTGGAGCAGCTGTTTGCCGACCTTGCGGCCAACATCACAAAGCCGGGCGCCACGCAAATCGTCATCGACGAAGTCGTCAACCCCGACTTTGCCATCCTGAGCTTCTCCGCGCCCAGCAAGGGCACAGTCAAACTCGTCGACGCGCAAACGCTGCAGTGGCAGATCCCCTCGCTGGGCACCATGGCCAACGAGGGCGCTTCGCTGACCTTTGTGGTGCAGCACACCGGCGACACGTCGGGCGTCAAGGAAGTCAACCAGTCCATCACGTATCAGGATGCCGAAAACAATGCCGTCACCTTCCCCACCCCCAGCGTTGCGGTGGACTGCGGCAACGAAGAGCATCCCGAGCCGTGCCCCACGCCGGTCAACGTCACCAAGGCCAGTTGCTCCGACTCCATGGTGGTGGACGCGGGCGACCTGTATATGCAGTCACAGGGCCGCATCCTGCAGGTGAATGTCAACGTCAAAAACGTCTGCCCGCGCAAGCGCGTCGCGCTGGCCGTGGTCGTCACCGAGGTGGATACGCACGGCCTGGAGCACAACCGCGGCCTCAAGACCGTGACGCTCCCGGCGCATGGCGGCGCCACCTGCCGCGATGTGCTGGTCAAGCGCCTGCGCTTTGTCCTGCCCGAGGACCTGAGCGTCTCCGGCGGGCCGACCAACAGCATCTGTGGCACCCGCACGTTCAAGGTGCGCGCCATCGCCCACTATGTGGACAGCGACTTTGTGTGCTGCGATCAGGTGCAATGACGCCCTGCCCACCGCCGCATCGCGGTGCAAAAGGCCATCCCTTTGGGATGGTCGTATGCTCACGCGAGCGCGTACAGGGCGGCCTGCTGCGCGTGAATGCGGGTGGTGTCAAATACCGGCAGCGCGGTATCCTGCTGGCGAATCAATCCCCCGATCTCCGTGCAGCCCAGGATCACGCCCTGTGCGCCGCGCGCGGCCAGGCCGTCGATGATGCGCAGATACGCCTGCCGCGATGCCTGGCGCACCTCGCCACGGCACAATTCCTCGTAGATCACGCGGTGCACGATGGCGCGTTCCTGCGCAGGCGGCACCAGCACCTCGATGCCGGCTGCGGCGATGCGCTGTTTGTAGAAATCCTGCTCCATGGTGTACTGCGTACCCAACAGCGCCACGCGCGCGATGCCCTGCTCCCTGAGCGCCTGCACCGTCGCATCGGCAATGTGCAGCAGCGGGATGTGCAAGCCCGCCTCGATCTGCTCCGCCACCTTGTGCATGGTATTGGTGCAGATCACCAGAAAATCCGCGCCGGCCGCCTCCAGCCCCTGCGCGGCGCGCGCGAGAATCTGCGCGCTGTCATCCCAGCGCCCCTGGGCCTGGCACGCCTCGATCTCTTCAAAGTCCACGCTGTGCAGCAGCACCTTGGCCGAATGCAGTCCGCCCAGCCGCTCGCGCACCACTTCGTTGACAATGCGGTAATACGGCACCGTGCTCTCCCAGCTCATGCCGCCCAGCATGCCGATCGTCTTCATACGCGATCCCTCCCGTGGCGCATGGAATTGCAGATGCGCCTTTGCACCATGATACAATACCGCCGCCATCCGGGCAACGCCCGTGCCTTCCTCGCGTTCTTCCACACGGGCTGCGACGCGCGCAGGGGGCCACCGACGCGGCCCCGCACGTTGGCACATGCGTTTATCGCGCGGCTGTGTTATCATTTCCGTAGGGATTTGATTTGGAAAGGATGGATGTTCATGCAACAATTTGCCAATTCCTCTTACGGCTACTCTGCAGAGCGCCATGCCGCCCACGCCGCGGAGACCGAGGCCACGCTGAAGCTGGCCGTGCAGCGCGCCATGCCGGAGCAGCTGCCCATCGTCTGCGCGTCCACCTACGGCGTTTCAGGGCTTGCACTGGCCAAACTGGCCAAGGAGATGGGCTGCAAGAGCAAGCTGATCGTGGTCCGGCACCACCCCCACCTCAAGGGCGATCGGTCGGGCCTGGTGCAGCTGATGCCCAAGGAAGCGGAAGAGGCGCTCTTGGCAGAGGGCGTGACGATCGTGACCGGCATCCACCTGTTTGACGGCATGTCGCGCGCTTCCATGGTCAAGTACAAGGGCGCGGAGACCGGGCTGGTCGTCTCCGACACGCTGCGGCTGTTTGGCCCCGGCATGAAAGTAGCCGTGGAATGCGCCATCATGGCCATGGAGGCGGGGCATCTGGACTATCCGCAAAAGATCGTCACCATGGGCGGGCGCAGCGCCGGCGTGGATACCGCGCTGGTGATGACGCCGGTGCCCAGCTCTTCCTTCTTTGAATTGAAGATTCACGAGGTGCTGTGCCTGCACTGTCAGTGAGGGCGCAGGGGCGGTGTCCATGCACCATTTTCACACGCAAAGAAGCCGCGGTATACAACCGTGGCTTCTTGTGTTCACTCACGTCACTTTTTCCAAATTTCCTTTGCAGGCGCGATACTTCACGTGTACTACGCCAGGTCAACACTTATTTTAAATGGAAATAGATAAGATTTCCTTTTTTTCTGTAAAAGATGAGAATCGCTGTCCGCGGGCGTATGGTAAGACAATGCTGGTATCTGCGCCAGCCAGAGCGTACCGATTCTTTCATTCCCGGATATCCGTCTTTCCCAAGGCAATCGCCACCTCGGAACAGGTGTTAATTCATTTTGCCCCCTGTGCCCGTTGGGCGTTGGCACATATAAGATGCATCTGCCGCTTTGCGCCCCTGCTGGCGCTCGCTCCGCCGCTTGGTTTTACAGCTCTATGACGATCTTGCCATCCACTTGATGGTGGTCCATAGCAAAGAGCGCGCGTGCAATCTGCACAAATGGGTAGACCGCCCCGACCTCTGGCGTTATGTGTTGCCGGTCGATGAGGGAAAAGATGTTCTGCAGCTCTTGCTGCGTCGGATCGTTGGAGAAAAAGCCGGTCAGGTACACGCCGTTGGGGATCTGCTTGATGGGATCAAAGCCGTCCAGGGCGTAGACGCCGCCAAGAATCCCCGTATGGCAGACGATCCCGCCCCGCTCCACACACTGCAGCGTGTCGCAAAGCGTCTTGGGGCCGACCAGCTCCAGCGCCTTTGTCACCCCTTGCACCGCTCCGGCGAGCGTCCCGGTATCCAGCACCGCCCTGTCCGCCGCTTTGAGCAGCGCCAGCTTGCGCGCTCTGTGGGTGGTGGCAATTACCTTACAGCCCGTGGCTCTGGCCAGTTGCATGGCCGCATACCCGAGGGCGCAGGTTGCGCCGCGAATCAGCAGCGTATCGCCGGGTTGGAGATGAAGGCACGTAAACAGAGAGCCCCAGGCGGTAAACCAGGTCTCCGGCACCGCCGCCATCTGCGTCCACGGCAGGTGGGTCTGCACGGAGAACACGTGGCTCTTAGGCAACAGCGCATATTCCGCATAGCTTCCGTGGAAGCTTCTGCCCATTCCGCCCATCAGCGCAGCGACTTTCTCCCCCTTCTGAAAGTGGCTGTCCGAGGGGTCCGCCACCTCGCCGACGCATTCAATCCCCGGAATGATGGGCTTGTGGATGTAGTCTGCCCGTATTTCGCTGCGCCGGAGGAGCTGCTCCGAATGATTCAGCCCAAAGGCCCGTACCTTTACCAGCACCCACCCGGGACAGACCTGCGGAACGGGCACGTCCGACAACACGACGCGTTCGGCCAGCGTCGGTTCTGTCAAAACCACCGCTTTCATCCGTTTGGGGATCATACGGCCACCTCCTTCCAGCACTGCGGATCGGCGGAATAGAAGTTCCCCGTCTTCCCGCTTGCCACGGCAGGGCACCCCCGGCAGAACGCCAGCAATTCGCATTGGGCGCATTTTTCAAATCGGGTGTAATCCCGGTACTCCTCCATTTGGCATACCCATATATCGGCAAGCCTGTCCTCCCATACGTTGCCGACCTTGCTGTTCTGTACCCTGCGGCAGGCGTAAACGTCTCCCGTGGGCAGGATGGTCAGATGGCAGTTGCCGCAGTTGCATCCGCCGTAGATCATGCCCGCCTGCACGGTCTCGAGGATTTTGAACGCCCCCGTCTCGTATGCATACAGCGTCCAGAGATGGTCTTTTTTGTTGAAGTAGGTGTGACAGCCTGCCGCCTCGTACGCTTTGAACTTTTGATCGCACACGGCCAGCAGTTCGCGGTAGCGCTGCGGCGTAATATCCGTATCCCTTTCTTCGCTGGTGGGGCAGTAGCGGGCGAATGCAAAGACATTGGCCCCATGCGCGACCACGGTATCCACAATCTCCGGCACTTCGTCGATATTTGTGCCCGACACGGTGGTCATGATCACGCTCTTGATCCCGGCGCGGTTGATACAGCCAATTTTCTCCAGCGTGATGTCAAAACTGCCCGGCCTGCGAAACCAATCGTGGGTTTCGCGCATCCCATCCAGCGAGAGCTGATACTTTTCACAGCCGTATGCCTTCAGCCGGCGGCATACCTGATCGTCGAGATGATAAGGGTTGCCAAGGATGGTGAACGGCAGGTCGCGCTGCTACATCTGTTCCAGCAGCTTCCAGAAATCTGGGTGCAGAATCGGGTCGCCGCCGGTGATGTAGAAGTAGGGGCGCCGGCCGTACACCTGGCAAAAATCCAGGCAGTTGTCCAGGGTTTCCCGCATCTGCTCCCATGTCATGGCGTCCAATGCTTTCCCGTTGTCCTCGGAAAAGATGTAGCAGTGTTTGCAGCGCTGGTCACACGCGTCTGTGATGTGCCACTGAAAGGAAAAGTACTGTTTCATATGCTTTGGCCTCGCTTTTCTCTCTATACAAATCGGACAGACCGAATGCATTGTCGTGTGTTCCCGGCAGGAAACTGCCTGCCGGGAACGGGCTCTGTGTGGATCGAACGGATTACAGATCGCCCGCGCCGCAGGCGGAACCGCATGCACTGGGCGTCTCGGCCGGCTTATCGGCAGCGCCGCACGCACTAGGCGTCTCGGCCGGCTTGTCGGCGGCGCCGCACGCGGTGCCGTAGGCGGCTGCAGGAGCCGCTTCCACTTGTCTGTTCCATCCAAAAAGATTGGAGAGTGCCATCATTTCGACCTCCATTTCCGTATTCAGCGGGCCGTTTTGCCCCCTGTACGTACCATTGTATGGTTCTTCCCGGCGCTGAAAAGTACGCACTTTTTTATAACCT
>DXZF01000326.1 GCA_019415425.1 Bacillota bacterium
CATCTCTTGTATCCACTGCAGGGCATCCAGTCCGGTATTCTCGCGCCCGCCGTAGATATATACGTCCCAGCCACTCTTGTCGGCACGCCTTTTGACGTCTACCGACACCACAATGCACTGGCTGCCAAAGCGATCGGCCGCACGGTTGATCAAATCCGGCGTCTTGACGGCCGACGTATTGATGGAAACCTTGTCGGCCCCACGTCGCAACACGTTTTTGATGACCTCCAGATCCGAGATGCCACCGCCCACCGTAAAGGGGATAAACACCTGTTCCGCTACGCGCTCCACAACCTCGTACATCGTCTTGCGCCCTTCGTGGGAGGCGTTGATGTCCAGCAGCATCAGCTCATCCGCCCCATGCGCGCCGTATTGACGCGCCGCCTCAACTGGATCGCCTGCATCGCGGATATCCAGGAAGTGGACGCCCTTGACCACGCGTCCGTCGCGCATGTCCATGCACGGAATGATGCGCTTTTTCAGCATACGGATCCCTCCCTTTCCAGTGCGAGAAAATTGCGCAAAATCTGCAGCCCGTTGGCCCCGCTCTTTTCGGGATGGAATTGCGTTCCGCACACGTTCGCACGGCGAACCGCACAGGCAAATGGCGTGCCATAGGTCGTCACCCCGCTGACAAACGGCGCCTCGGCATCCTGCGCGCAAAAACTATGGACAAAATAGACAGAGAACTGCGCGGGCAAGTTGGCAAATAGCACGCCATCCCGATTCTCCACATCGTTCCAGCCCATGTGCGGCACCTTATTGCCCGCAGCGCGCATGCGCGTAATTCTCCCCGGCAACAGATTCAATCCGTCATGCCAGCCGCCCTCTTCACTGCCCTGGAACAGCAGCTGCATTCCCAGGCAAATGCCCAATAATGGCGTGCCGCCCTGCGCCGCCTGCCGGATCGGCGCCACCAGTTGCAGGCGCTTTAGCTCCGCCATCGCATCGCCAAAGGCGCCCACGCCCGGCAAGATGAGGCGCGGCGCATCGGCGATCTCCTGCGCGCATTGGCTGAGCACGGGTTCTGCCCCCATCGCGGCCACGGCCTTCTGTACGCTGTGCAGATTGCCCATCCCATAATCGACAATGATCACGCGCTCCATGCGCCCACCCTCCTTACGATTTTTTAGCATTTTAGCACAACATCATAAT
>DXZF01000327.1 GCA_019415425.1 Bacillota bacterium
TATACGTTCCGCACGACCGGTTCGATTGTGCGCTTTGACGGCTATCGCGCCGCCTATGTGGAGGGAAAGGATACCGAGGAAGAGGAAGTCAACCGCCAGCTGCCGGAATTGATAGAGGGCGTGGCGTGTGCGCTGCAAAAACTGGACCCGCAGCAGCACTATACCCAGCCGCCGGCGCACTACAGCGAAGCGACGTTGGTCAAGGCGCTGGAAGAGCGCGGCATCGGCCGCCCCAGCACCTATGCGACCATCATCTCCACCATTATCGACCGCGAGTATGTAGAGCGGGAAAACCGGCAACTGCGCGCTACGCAGTTGGGCTTTATCGTCACGGACTGGATGAAGCAGAACTTTCAGGACATTGTGGACGAAGAGTTTACTGCGCAGATGGAGACGCAGTTGGACGCAGTGGAAGAGGGAAGCGAATGGAAAAAGACGATGGAGGAATTCTACACGCCGTTTGAAAAGACGCTGGAAGCTGCGGCCAATTCCGAGCGCGTCAAGATGCCGGAGGAAGTGACGGATATTCCGTGTGAAAACTGTGGCGCCATGATGGTCATCAAGACCGGCCGGTTCGGCAAGTTTTTGGCGTGCCCCAATTTCCCCGCCTGCAGGAATACCAAGCCTTTGGTAGAGGAGATCGGCGTGCCCTGCCCCAAGTGCGGCGCCAAGGTCCTGAAGAAAAAGTCCAAGAAGGGCAAGACGTTCTTTGGATGTTCGCGCTACCCGGATTGCGATTACGTTTCCTGGGATCAGCCCATTGAAGAGAAGTGTGAACTGTGCGGCTCCAACATGGTGCTCAAATTCGGCCGCAACCGTGTGCCGTACCATCAATGCACCAATCCGGAGTGCAATCACCGCACGTTCCCCAACAAAAAGAAGGAAGAGGAAAATGCCTGAAGCCATCGTCGTAGGAGCGGGCCTGGCCGGATGTGAAGCGGCGCTGCAATTGGCGCGTGCCGGCATTGAAGTGACGCTCTACGAGATGAAACCACGGCGCATGAGTTTGGCGCACAGCAGCGAAAATTTTGCCGAACTGGTGTGCAGCAATTCACTGAAAGCAGAGCGGGAGGACAGCGCCTCCGGCATTCTGAAGCGCGAGATGACGCAGTTGCATTCCGTGGTCATGGCGTGCGCCCAAAAGACGCGCGTCTGCGCGGGCGGCGCGCTTGCGGTGGATCGGGAAAAGTTTTCGGCCTGTGTGACGCAGCAGGTCAAATCACATCCGCGCATTGCGGTTGTGCAAGAGGAAATCACGGCGATTCCACAGGGCCAATGCGTGATCATTGCGACCGGACCGCTTACCGATGGGGCGCTGGCCGAGGATATCGCACGCCGTACCGGGCAGCCGCTCTCGTTTTACGATGCGGCGGCGCCCATTGTCAGCGTGGAGAGCATCGACATGCAGCACGCCTTTTTGGCGGGCCGTTATGATCAACCCAAGGACTATTTGAATTGCCCGCTGAGTAAAGAGGAATATGCGGCGTTTTATGACGCGCTGATCCATGCCGAACGCGCGCAGCTGCACGACTTTGACCTCGTGCACTTTGAAGGCTGCATGCCGATTGAGGCGCTGGCGGCGCGGGGATTCCGCACGCCGCTCTTTGGGCCCATGAGCCCCAAGGGGATCACGGATCCCCGCACCGGCCGCTGGCCGTTTGCGCTCTTGCAGCTGCGGCGGGAAAATGAAGCGGGTACGATGT
>DXZF01000328.1 GCA_019415425.1 Bacillota bacterium
GCCGCGCCGTTCTGTTCCTTGATGGCGGCCAGGTACGCAAAGTACGTCCACTGGATGGCCTCGCGCGCATTGCGCGCCGGGTGCGAAATATCGTAGCCGTACATGGCGGCCATTTCCTTCATCTTGCCCAAAAAGGCGATCTGCTGGTACAGCTCTTCACTCAGGCGGATGTTGTCGGTATCCATCAGGTTTTCGCCCTTTTGTGCCTTGTCCGCCTGCTTTTGTGCGATCAGGCGGTCCACGCCGTACAGCGCCACGCGGCGGTAGTCGCCGATGATGCGCCCGCGGCCGTACGCGTCGGGCAGGCCCGTCAGGAGCGCGCTCTTGCGCGCCTTGCGCATGTCCTCGGTGTACACGCGGTACACGCCGTCGTTGTGGGTGGTGCGGTAAGTGAATTCCTCTTCAATGCGGCTGCCCAACTCGTACCCGTACGCCTCGCATGCCTGCTTGGCCATGCGCATGCCGCCAAACGGGTTGACGCCGCGCTGCAGCGGGCGCGCGGTCTGCAACCCCACGATCAGTTCGCGCTCCTTGTCCAAATAGCCGGGCTTGTAATGCGTAAGCGACGAGACGGTATTGGTATCCACCCCCAACACGCCGCCAAACTCCTGCTCCAGCGCGAAGAGCCGGTTGAGCTTTTGCATCAGCGCCTGCGTGCGTTCTGTTGCGCCGCACAGAAACGACGCGTCGCCCTCGTAAGGGGTATAGTTTTGCTGGATGAAATCGCGCACGTCGATTTCCTCCTGCCATTTGCCACCTTTGAATCCATTCCAAGCCGTTTGTTCCATGTGCCAATCCCTCCTCAAAATGCGGTATGGCGGCGCAAATGCGCCGGGATCTGTTTGCGGGTGCGCCCCCTTGTTTGGAAAAACAAAAGGGCAACCCAGCACAAAGCAGATGGGTTGCCCAGACGGTCGGCATGAAGACGTTTTATGCTCCCTCGTGGTGTTCCACGTCAAGTCCGTCAGTTACATAAAACACATCTTGAGTATAGGGAAGGGGCGGGGAAAAAGTCAAGGAGAAAACAGGAATTTTTCTTAAAAAACAGTAATTATTTTTTTCACAGGGCCGAAAGCACACACAGCCGCACGTACTTGTGATACACTTTCCTTACATTGCAGTGCAGAAACGCACAAGACATCCGCGCAGATAGCGTCATGCTGCACGTCATCCAAAAGCGAAACATCGGGAAAGAAGGGGGATTGTATGGGGAAAAAAGAAGTCATGATCATCGGCGCCGGCAAACTGGGCCGCGTCTTTCTGGGCGACCTGTTCGATAAGGCGGGGTACCACCTGATTCTGGTCAACGGCACGCCGCGGCTGATCGATCCGCTCAATGCACAGGGGTACTACACCATCTTTCTGAACAGCCCCGAGGGCCTCGAAAAGCGGCGGATCACGGGGTTTGAAGCGTATGCCAGCGGGCGCGACTTCGATACGTGCGCACGCCGGCTGAGCGAGATCGACCTCGCGTGCGTGTGCCTGTACCCGCAGGCCAACGATTCGGTGGCGGATCTGCTGTATGCGGCGATGATGCGCCGGCGCGCCCGGCAGGTGGAGGACCCGCTCAACGTCATCTTTTTTGTCAACTACATCTACCCATCAGATCTGTTGCGCAAAATGGTCAACGAGCGCTGCCAAAGCGACGAGGAGCGGGCATACTGCACGACGTATCTGGGCCTGGTGGAGGGCCTGCCGTACCGTGGCGGCTATCATCCGCTGCCCGAAATGCTGCAGGAGGATCCGTACTGCGTATACGGCTATAAGATGGAGGACACCATGCCGGTGGGCGACGGGTTTGTGGGCCCGAGGCCGGACATCCCCACCATGAGCTACGTGGATCGCGTACAGGGGCGGCTTGTGATGAAGGTGTGGTGCGGCAATATGCGCGCGTGCATCGGCGCTGCGATCGGGCAGCGCAAGGGATTTACCTACGTACATGAGACGGTGCAGGATCGCTACTTGCGCAAGTGCGTGGACTATGCCAGCCAGGAGGCCAATTTTGGCATCGCACAGGAGTTTGGCTTTACCCAGCAGGAGGTCAACGGCCGCTTTCAGAACGCCTGGCAGCAGCTGGCCAACCCCACGCGTGTGGATTTGCTCACGCGGGTTGCGGCCGACCCCATCCGCAAACTGCGGCGTGACGACAGGCTGATTGGCCCGGCGCTGTTGGCCATCAAGCACGGCCGGTTGCCATTCTATCTGGCACGCGGTGCGGCGTACCTGATGCGCTTTGAGAACCCGGACGACCCCTCGTGTGTAGAGATGCACGAGAGGATTGCGCAGCAGGGCGTGGAAAAGGCGATTGAGACGCTGTGCCAACTGGACCGTAGCAAGCGGGAGGAAGAGGTCATCTATCAGCTGGTGCTGGGCCAGTACCGCGAGTTGCTGGACCACGACGTGGATCCCCAAACGCTGTAAGACAGGGGGAGACACGATGGCAAGGATGGACTGGATGCGCACGGCGCGCATTGGCTTTTCCACCTGGGCACAGGCGGACTTGCCGCTGGCACAGCAGCTATGGGGCGACCCCGAAGTGACGCGTTACCTCTGCAAAGACGGCCGGATGACGCCTCTGCAAATCCAACAGCGCCTTTGTGAGGAGATTGCACGGCAGCAGGCGTATGGCGTGCAGTATTGGCCGATCTTTTCGCTTGCAGATGGCGCGCTGATCGGATGCTGTGGCC
>DXZF01000329.1 GCA_019415425.1 Bacillota bacterium
CAGATGTGTATAAGAGACAGGTCGGGGTGGGAGTGGACTCCGGGGCACTCGCGGCGTCGCCGCCAAACAGCGACCAAAGCACGCTGCTCTGAATCAGCGAATCCGCGTGCACCAGTTTGGCATTCTGCGCTTCCTCAGGCAATGTAAGTGCCGACTGCGCATCGTAGTTGTAGGTGGAGTCCAACGTCAAATTGATCTGGCGGAATTCCGGCACTACCTGGCTCTCGCTCTCTGTGTACGAAGCGCCGATTTCCAGCAACTCCTTGCACGTCTGGCTGGCATCCAGGTTGACGGTGTACAGGCGGCTGTCCTCCGTACCAACATAGAAGTTGAGTTTCAAATGGGACAACGCGTCCATAAAGCGCTCGATGGCCTGGCGATCTTCTTCGCTATAGCTGCTGGAGTCGCCCATGAAGGCAGAGGACTCCAGCTGCTCTGAAAAGTCAAACTCCATCTCGATTCGGTAGCAGTTGACGCCGTTGTGATCTTCTTCCCCCCGGTTTTTAACGGAGTGCGCCAACGCGTACAGCCCCTGGTACAGGCTGGTGTCCGCAGCGGAAGCGGTGAACACGGCGGGCAAGGTCGCCTGGTCGCCCTCGAGCAGGGCATAGAACCAACCGCCCAGATTGGGGCTGTTCAGGTACAGGTACGACTGGCCTTCGCGCTGCACCAGATAACAGGTTTCATCCAGTGCATCGCTGCCCACCAGCCCCTTGAACATCAGACTGTTGCCGGACAGATGAAGCATCTGAATCCCCTCGCTGCTGGCGCTTTGGATCGCGCCCTGGATGCCTACGTCCAGCCCATCCAGGCCGATGTTGGCATCCAGCGTAAACTGCGTCTGTGCGGTCACTGGCGCCTGGGATGAGGCAAAGGCATCTTCCAACACCTTTTTGCCATCCGGTGCGCATCCCACCAATATACACGTGCATAGGATGCCGGCCAAAGCCAACGTCCAAACTTTTTTCATGCAAGTTCCTCCTTTTCAGGCCCTGTCGTCCAAAGACGAAACAGGGGCCTGATTTCTCTTTATTTTACCTCAAAACCTCTCAAAAGCATAGAGAGAGCACTGATTGCCCGAGGGCAAAGGGCGGGAGAGGGGAAACGCACGGCTGCCTGCAATGGAAAAAGGGCGTTGCCCCCGGCCGCAAGATCTTGCACAAAGCTCTATTGGAAATGGATACGCGCAGAGAAAAGGGAGCATGCCTGGACGCTCCCGGACGTGCATAGCAGATGGATACGCAGGTGTGAGGGCCGCTGGAGGGCGACCCCTCTGGTGCGATGCAAATGCAACCCGGAATCCCCTCCAGCGATCTGCGCGATGGCCGGCGGCAGATGGCAAATACGAAAAAATGGGGAGAGTATCAAGAATCCGGTCGATCGGGCAGGGAACATGGCCGTGCCGTCAAAGCGTCCCAGGGCGATTGCCCAAAAAGATGGCGGGAGGTTGTCTCTTTCAGGGATTTTTTATTGGAATGCATTGTGCTATACTATAACACAATGAAAAGATGGGCGCGGATTTTGCGGAAGTGGAGGATGAGGGTTGAACAGCGTGGCTTTTTCCATCTTTGGATTTGACGTATACTGGTATGGGCTCATCATCATGTGCGGCATGATACTGGGTGCATACATCGCGGTACGCCTGTCCAAAAAGCGCGGGTACAGCAGCGAGATGATCATGGACTTTTTGCTGCTGGCCGTGCCGTTGGGTGTCGTTGGTGCAAGGCTGTACTACGTGGCGTTTGAATGGCAGGAGTTTGCGCACAACCTGGGCAACATCTTTACGCTGCGCATGACGGGGCTCGCCATCTACGGCGCGGTAATCGGCGGAATCATTGCGGCATTGATTCTGGCCAAATGGCGCAAGATGTCGTTTTGGGACATCGCAGACTGCGCCGTGCCGGCGCTGATCCTGGCACAGGCCATGGGGCGCTGGGGCAACTACTTCAATCAGGAGCTGTACGGCGCGGTGGTGGACAATGTCAGCGGGCAGATCTTTTCGGATCTCGCGCTGTTCCCGCCGGCAGTAAAGATTGGGTCAGAGTGGCACGTGGCGCTGTTTTTGAT
>DXZF01000033.1 GCA_019415425.1 Bacillota bacterium
TTTACGGATATCGGTGGAATCGATGGCCTGATTCACGTGACGGATCTGTCGTGGGGACGCGTCAAGCATCCTTCGGATATCGTCAAAGTGGGCGATGAAGTGGAAGTGGAAATCCTCTCCGTCAACCCCGAGACGGAGCGCATCGCGCTGGGTTACAAGCAGTTGCAGCCCAAGCCGTGGGATCACGCTGCAGAGCGCTACCTGGTCGGCGATATTGTCGAAGGTACGGTGGATCGCATCGCGCCGTTTGGTGCGTTTGTCGAACTGGAGCCCGGCCTGTTTGGCCTGGTGCACATCTCGCAGGTGGCTACGCGCCGGATCGACAAGGTGGAAGACGAGTTGCGCGTGGGCGACGTGATCACCGTCAAGGTAATGGATGTGGATCCGGAAGCCAAGCGCATCAGCCTCAGCCGCCGCGCCGTGTTGCAGCAGGATCGTCCGCGCCGTTCGTACGAACCGCAGAACGAAGAGGACAACTACGTCTCCAAGTATGAAATCCCGCCGGTGGAAGAAGCACGCGTTTCTCTGGCAGATTTCTTCCCGGACGAGTATAAAGAGTCCTAAAGCGGGTATACTGTGAGTGACCTCACAATAACCCCCTTTGATTTGCCCCTTGCCGGCTTCGGTGAGGGGCGCTTTTTTGGAACGCGTGAGCACGTGTTACGCGCGTTCACATAAAATCGCGCAAATCGCGCTTTGCTGCTGCGCCATTGCGCTTTAATGGTACCCCTTGAACGCATCAGAGGGTGGTTGGTAGGAATTTATGCGGCAATGGGACCTTGCAAACGGGAGATGTGCATCCACTGTAGCGCGCGACTCTATCGAGAGAAAACGAGCGTGCAGAGGCAGAAAGAGAAGTGCCTCGCAGATGGCAGAAATATTTTGGGATTTTGACAAAATCTTATTGACAATGGCACGTACATCCTGTATATTAACTGGTGTCGCTTGCGAAACGGCCACGGGACTTCGGGGTGTGGCGCAGTTTGGTAGCGCGCATGCTTTGGGAGCATGAAGCCGGGGGTTCAAATCCCTTCGCCCCGACCATACGACCCACTCGTGGCCCCTTGGTCAAGCGGTTAAGACACCGCCCTTTCACGGCGGTAACAGGAGTTCGAGTCTCCTAGGGGTCACCACTTACTTTTGGTCATGGGCCCTTAGCTCAGTTGGTCAGAGCGGTCGGCTCATAACCGATTGGTCCGGGGTTCAAGTCCCTGAGGGCCCACCATCGCGGCCCGGTAGTTCAGATGGTTAGAATGCCAGCCTGTCACGCTGGAGGTCGTGGGTTCGAAACCCATCCGGGTCGCCAAACTGAAAACTGCGCTGGTGTAGCTCAATGGTAGAGCAGCTGATTTGTAATCAGCAGGTTGCGGGTTCGATTCCCATCACCAGCTCCATTGATAATCGAATATGGATGGGTTCCCGAGTGGCCAAAGGGAGCAGACTGTAAATCTGCCGTCTCAGACTTCGGTGGTTCGAATCCACCCCCATCCACCAACACGTGCGAGAATGGCGGAATTGGCAGACGCGCTAGATTCAGGTTCTAGTGAGCGCTACGCTCATGCAGGTTCAAGTCCTGTTTCTCGCACCAACAGAGACCGTTGCCAAAAGGCAGCGGTCTCTTGCTATTCACAAACTCCATCGATCGCAAAGAGCGGCGGAAAGGCGAAGAAAAGGAGGACGATCCCATTGCGCGTGGTCGATCTCACACATCACATTTCACCGGCCATGCCGGTATACCCGGGTACCGAAGGGCCGCGGTTTGAAGTGGCAAGCACGTATGAAAAAGACGGTTTCAAGGAATCGCGGATGATTCTGTACACACATACCGGCACGCACATGGATCCGCCCGCGCACCTGTTTGCGGGCAAGAAAACGCTGGATCAGTTTCCCATCACACAGTTTGTGGGCACGGCGTTTGTCGTCGACTGTACGGATTTGAGCGAGGGCCAGCAGATTTCCATGGCATCTCTACAGAGGTATCGGCGGCATGTCGATGCGGCCGAATTTCTGCTGTTCCATACCGGATGGGATCGCTTTTGGGGAACAGAGCGCTATTTTGGCGCTTATCCGTGTATTGACGCAGAAGTGGCGGCGTACTTGATACAGGCGCGCAAAAAGGGCATCGGCCTGGATACGATTGGCCTCGACCCCATTGCAGATTCACATCTGACGCTGCATCGAACGCTGCTTGCAAACGACGATTTTGTCATCATCGAAAATCTGAAAAATCTGCAATCCGTCGGAGCCGGGCTCTTTACGCTCTGTGCGCTTCCCCTCAAGCACGTGGATGCAGATGGCTCTCCCATCCGCGCCATTGCGCTCATCGAGGATTGACGCGTTTGTATGCAGCATGCACGCAATCACCTCCTCATAGGTTGGGAGGAGTATCTTGCCCATTATGCGATGGGTATGCTGCCGCTGATTCTTCGCATCCAATCGCTTTTCCACTTTCGTGTAAACGGGAAGACTGGTATAATAATATCAATTGTACTTTGCAATTTTGCCTGATTTTAGGAGGAATCTGATTGGAATCGTTTGCCAATCTCACTTACTATATTCACACCTTTGGATGCCAAATGAATGTACGCGAAAGCGAGAGCGCGGCGGGCATTTTGCAGGCGATGTCCATGCGTGAGGCCGCATCGATTCAGCAGGCGGATGTGATCCTCTTCAACACCTGTTGCATCCGCGATTTGGCCGAGCGCAAGGCCTTTGGCGCCATCGGTGCTGCCAAGCAGCAGAAGCTGGAGCGGCCACATGTGCGCATCGGCGTATTTGGCTGCATGGTGGCACAGCCCGGGATGGAAGAGGAAATCAAGCGCCGTTTTCCGTTTGTGGATTTTGCCTTTGGGACCAATTCGTTGCATCTATTGCCGCAATTGCTCAAGGAGGCGATGGCGGACAAGCAGATATATCGTGTGGAGATCGGCGATGCGCGTTTGGAGTTTGACCTGCCGGTATACCACCAGACGCCGCCGCTGGCATTTGTGAACATCATTCACGGCTGCAACAATTTCTGCACCTACTGCATCGTTCCGTATGTGCGTGGGCGAGAGAAATCGCGCCCGATGGACCTGATTGTCCAAGAGGTTGAGACGCTCGTCGCGCAGGGATACCGGGAGGTGACGCTGCTGGGGCAGAACGTCAACAGCTATGGCAAGGATTGCGGCACTTCGTTTGCAGCGCTGCTCAGGCGCCTGGATGCGACGGGGATTGACCGCATCCGCTTTATGACCTCACATCCCAAAGATTTGACGGATGAATTGATCGAAGCGATGGCAGACAGCCAACATGTGTGCAGGCACATCCAC
>DXZF01000330.1 GCA_019415425.1 Bacillota bacterium
TCGTGGACGGCAGCGTCGGCTTTGCCTATACCGAGCAGATGGACGCCATCGACGACACGGTGCGTGCGGCGCTGCAGAGCGCCGAAGTGACCGATGTGCAGCCCGGCGCGGGCATCTACACCGGCCCCGGTCCACAGGCGACGGCTCAGCCGCAGCAGCTGGACGACGGGCAGGACGTGCAGCGCGCCGCGCTCTCGCTGTACGATGCGCTCAAGGCGGCGGGCGCCGTCAACACACAGGGCTGTGAAGCGGAGAGCGCCACTTCCACGCTGTACTTCTACAACAGCGCCGGGGTGCACGGCTCGTATGCGCAAAAGAGCGCCGCGCTGGTTGCACAGCCGGTGGCCAAGATCGGCGACTTTACCGACAGCGGTTTCTGGTTTGACGTCCAGGAGACGATCGGCCAGACCGACGTCCAGTCCACGGCACAGGAGGCCATGCGCCGCGCAAAGCAGTACTGCGGCGCCAAGCCCGCGCGCACGGGGCGGATGCCCGTGGTGCTGTTGGGCGAGGCGATGGCGGACCTGCTCTCGGCGTTTGCGCCCGTGTTTTCTGCCGTGCTGGCCGAAAAGGGGCTCTCGCTGCTCAAAGGCCGCGAGGGGGAATCGGTGGCCAGCGCATGTGTGACGCTGATCGACAGCCCCCAGCATCCACAGTTGCCGTTCTACTACCCCTTTGACGGCGAAGGCGTGCCGACGCGTGAAAAGCGCGTATTGGATGCGGGCGTGTTGACCACGCTCTTGTACGACGTGGCCAGCGCCAACCGCAAGGGCGTCGCGCCGACCGGCAACGCGCGGCGCGGGTACAGCAGCAACATTGCGCCGGGGCCCTACCACTTTTACTTTGCCCCGGGCGACGTGCGCCGCGAGGCGCTGATGCAGCAGGCGCACAGCGGTGTAATCGTGAGCGAAGTGAGCGGGCTGCACGCCGGCGTCAACGCCACTTCGGGCGACTTCTCGCTGCTGGCCAAGGGCTTTGTGCTGGAAGACGGCGCGCAGGGAGCGCCCATCGAGCAGATGGTGGTGTCGGGCAACTTCTTCGACCTGCTCCGGGACGTCCTGGCCGTGGGCGACGACTTGACCTTCGGCGTGCCGGGCGGCAGCTGTTACGGCAGCCCCTCGCTTTTGATCCGCTCGCTGTCCATTGCGGCGGGCTGACGCCGGGTTTTCAGGCAAATGCGCCTTTACAAAGCGCTTTGCACTCTCTATAATAGCGATATATACACCTGTGAAGGGGACGCGCTGACGGCGCAGAGCACGATCGAGCGAGTGCGGGAGGGTGAAAGCCGCACCATGTGCTTGCCGTTTAGACATCACCCCGGAGGGCCGCGCCGATCGGTTGGGGAGGCGGGGACGTGCGCCGCGCGTTAAGCGGCACAAAGGAGTGGGCGCAAACAGTGGTTTTGCGTCAATTCGGGTGGTACCGCGGAAGTGAGCCTTTCCGTCCCGTCTTGGGATGGAAAGGCTTTTTTGATTCTCGATTCAGTGGAGCGACAGGGAGGAAATGCACATGTACAAAAAAGTGCCCACAGACCTGAATTTTTGTGAGCGCGAACAGGAGATCCTTTCGTTTTGGAAGGAGCACGACATCGTCAAGAAGAGCTTGGCGCCGCGCCCTGACCGCGAGCCGTGGGCGTTTTACGACGGCCCGCCGACAGCCAACGGCATGCCGCATATCGGCCATCTGATCACGCGCAGCGTCAAGGATCTGCTGCCGCGTTATCGCCGCATGCGCGGGTACGACGTGCTGCGCAAGGCCGGCTGGGATACGCACGGCCTGCCGGTGGAGCTGGAAGTGGAAAAGCAGCTGGGGCTGGATGGCAAGGAACAGATCGAGGCGTACGGCGTCGAGCCGTTCATCCAGAAGTGCAAGGAGAGCGTGTGGAAGTACAAGGGCGAGTGGGAATCCATGAGCGAGCGCATCGCGTTCTGGGCGGATATGGACGACCCCTACATCACCTACGACAACCACTACATCGAATCGGTGTGGTGGTCGCTCAAGCAGATCTACGACAAGGGCCTGCTGTACAAGGGGCACAAGGTGGTGCCGTATTGCCCGCGCTGTGGCACCGCGCTCTCTTCGCACGAGGTGGCGCAGGGCTACAAGGACGTGACCGAGACGTCGGTGTTCGTGCGCTTTGCCGTATCCGGGGAGGAAAATACGTACATCTTGGCCTGGACGACCACGCCGTGGACGCTGCCCAGCAACGTGGGGCTGTGCGTCAACCCCGATGAGACGTACGTCTACGCCAAAGCCGAGGACGGCCGCGTGTACATCCTGGCACAGGCGCTGTGCGCATCGCTGTTGGGCGAGGGGGCGCAGGTGCAAAAGTCGCTGCTGGGGCGCGAGCTGGTGGGGCTTTCGTACGAGCCGCTGTTCGATTTCCAGAAAAAGCAATCCGATACCTGCTTTACCGTGGTGGCCGACGGCTACGTCACACTGACCGATGGCAGCGGCGTGGTGCACATCGCCCCGGCCTTTGGCGAGGACGACAGCCGCGTGGGCCGCGCCTTCGACCTGCCGTTTGTGCAGATGGTGGACGCGCGCGGCGAGATGGACGCCTGCACGCCGTGGGCCGGCATGTTCTGCAAGGATGCAGACCCGCTGATCATCGAGCAGTTGAAGGCGGAAGGCAAGCTGTTTCGCGCGCAGGAGTACACGCACAGCTACCCGTTCTGCTGGCGCTGCGATACGCCGCTGTTGTACTATGCGCGCAGCACGTGGTTTATCCGCATGACGGCGGTGCGCGATCAGCTCGTCAAAAACAACCGCTCCGTCAACTGGTTGCCCGAGAACATCAAAGAGGGCCGCATGGGCAATTTCGTCGAAAACGTGATCGACTGGGGCCTCTCGCGCGAGCGGTACTGGGGCACGCCGTTACCGATCTGGACGTGCGAATGCGGGCACATCGAAGCCATCGGCGGCATCCAGGACCTCAAGGACCACGGGGCGGACGTGCCGGACGACCTCGAGCTGCACAAGCCGTTTATCGACAAGGTCACCTTCCCCTGCCCGGTGTGCGGCAAGGCCATGCACCGCGTGCCCGAGGTGATCGACTGCTGGTACGACAGCGGCAGCATGCCGTTTGCGCAGTTCCACTATCCCTTTGAAAACAAGGACGTGTTCGAGCGGTTCTTCCCCGCCCAGTTCATCTCGGAGGCGGTGGACCAGACGCGCGGCTGGTTTTACACGCTGTTGGCCATCTCCACCTGCCTGTTCGACAGGGCCAGCTTTGAAAACTGCATCGTGCTGGGCCATGTGCAGGACAAGGACGGCCAGAAGATGAGCAAGCACAAGGGCAACGTGGTCAACCCGTGGGACGCGCTGAACAAGCAGGGCGCCGACGCCGTGCGCTGGTATTTCTACACCGGCAGTGCGCCGTGGCTGCCGTCGCGCTTTTACGACGAAGCGGTTTCGGAGGCGCAGCGCAAGTTCATGGGCACGCTGTGGAACACGTACGCCTTCTATATCCTCTACGCCGACATCGACGCCTACAGTCCGTTTGATTCGTCCTGGCCGGCGCCCGCATACACGGCCATGGACCGCTGGGTGACGAGCAAGCTCCAGTCGCTGGTGCAGACCGTGACGCAGGAGCTGGACGCCTACCACGTCACGGAGGCGGCGCGCGCCATCTCCGCGTTTGTGGCCGATCTGTCCAACTGGTATGTGCGCCGCTGCCGCGAACGGTACTGGGG
>DXZF01000331.1 GCA_019415425.1 Bacillota bacterium
GCCCAGCGCCATTGAGCGCACCGCCGCGGCCATCGCACAGCGCGTGCGCGAATTGCTGTGTACGGAGCGCGTGCCGGGCGATGCGCAGTCCTGTTACCGGTACGGCGATATCGCCATCCTGTGCCGCGCCCTGGGCACCGACGGCCCCGCGCTGCTCGCGGCGCTGACGGCGCAGGGCATCCCGGTGAGCAGCAACCTGTCGGGTGGGGTGCTGCAGGCGCAGGAAACGGGCGCCATACTCTCGTTGCTGCGCGCCATCGACAACGCCCGCGACGATCAGGCCATGCTGGGCGCACTGCGCTCGCCCGCCGCGCTGTGCACGGCGCAGGATCTGGCGCGCATCCGCATCCATAGCGACCAGCCGTTTGCGCTTGCGGTGGCGCAGTTTGCACAAGAAGGCGAGGGGGAGAGTGCCGACAAGGTGCGCGCCTTCTGGAAGCGGTTTACAGCGTGGCGCGCGCTCTCGCGCCAGGTGACGGTCGACGAGCTGTTGACGGATATCTTTGAACAGACCGACGCCCTGTCGTACTACGCGCTGCAGCCGGGCGGCGCACAGAAGGTGGAAAACCTGCAGGCGCTGTGGATGAGCGCGCAGTCGTTCTCTGCGATGGGGGACGGCTCGCTCTACGGCTTTTTGCAGATGCTGCAACTGCACCAGCAGCTGGGCGTGGACGAGATGCCCGCACCGGCACAGGGCGAGGACGCGGTGCAGCTGATGACCATCCACGCCTCCAAGGGTCTGGAGTTTCCGGCCGTGATCGTGCCGTTTTTGCAAAAGCGGTTTCGGTTCTCTTCGGATGCCGTGTGCCTGTCCAAGGCGTTTGGCGTCGGGGTCAGGACCTACGATTTCGACACGCAGACGGTGCAGGACGGCCCCCTCCGGCAATTGGCCATGCGCCAGAAGCGCCAACAGGAGCTGAGCGAAGAGCTGCGGGTGTTCTATGTGGCGCTCACGCGCGCCCAATCCTCGCTGACGCTGATTGCGCAGGGCGCTGCCGAAGCGTTGGCCGCGCGCGCGCAGATCGCGCCGCAGGACGCCACGTGCGCACTGGATTGGCTGTTGCCGGTGCTCGTTGCGCAGCCCAGCGCGCAGGCACTGTGTGCGTGCATGGGCCTGACGCCGCCACCTACGCGGGCGCAGGGGCGCTGGCAAATCGACATCGTCCCGGCGCACGCGCTTTTGGCCGCGCCCGACACGCCTGCATCCGCAGAAACCAATTTTTTGCCCGATTGCGAGACGGACGCCGACTTTTCCTGGGTGGACGCGCGTCTATCCTATCGGTACCCGCACGAGGCGCAGACGCATCTGGCGAGCAAAGTCAGCGTAACGGCGTTGATGCAGCAGGCGCCCGCCGCCTGTGCGCCGCTGGAGCCGCTGTCGTTTTCGGCGCGGCAAACACATGCCTTTTCCGCCGCCCAGATGGGCACGCTGGTACACCGCGCGATGTGCAAACTGGACATGGCCGGTGCGCAGACGCGCGAGGCCCTATCACAGCAGCTGGACGGGATGGCAGCCAGCGGCGTATTCACTGCACAGCAGCGCGCGGCGCTTCCGCTCTCCATGTTGCTGCGCTTTGCGCGCTCGCCGATTGGCCAGCGGCTCTCGCGTGCCCGGCGCGTACTGCGCGAGCAGCCCTTCAACGTGCAGGTGCCGGCCACGCTGATGGATTCAGACGCGCCGGCGCAGGCCTTTACGGTGGTGCAGGGAATTTTGGACTGCGCGTTTTGGGAGGACGGCGCCTGGGTATTATTGGATTATAAGACCAATCGCATCCCGCCCGAAGGGCCCCAGGCACTGGTGGAGGCCTATCGCACGCAGCTGGATCTGTACCGCTATGCGCTCCAGACGCTCACATCCGCGCCGGTGCGCACGTGCTATCTGTGCCTGCTGCGCAGTGGGGAAGCGCTGCCCGTCGCTCCAGGGGCGGTTTGGGATGTGGTGACAAAGGGCAAAGCATTTGGTTGACTTTCCCTTTTACATAGGCTTATAATTTGGCTACGCATGTATGCGTATGGAGGTTGGCTTTGGCCCAAAGGCAAAAGAAGATGAACAAGAAGCTGGCAATCACGCTGATCATCGCCATTACGGTGGTGGCATTGGCCTCGGTGCTGATCTCGGTGTTCAGCCCCCAGGGCGTCGCCACCACGGGCAGCGTGCTGATCAACGAAGTGATGGCCAGCAATAAGAGCGCCGTTGTGGACGATAACGGCGAATATTCCGACTGGATCGAACTGTACAACCCCGGCACGTCTGCGGTTTCGCTCTCGGGTTGGGGGCTTTCCGACAGCCAATCGGTCCCGGTCAAGTGGGCGTTCCCGGACATCTCTTTGCAGCCGGGGGAGCATCTGCTCATCTACTGCTCCAAGCAGGACAAGCGCATTGTGGGCGAACCGCTGCACACCAACTTCGGCCTGTCCAGCACCGGCGAATCCGTGGTGCTGACCGACAACGTGGGCAACGTCGTGGACTACATCACGTTTGACACCATGGCGCCGGATACGTCGCTGGGCCGCGATGCGCAGGACACCAACCAGTGGCGCGAGTTTGAGCGCGTCACGCCGGGCTATGCCAACACCGACGAGGGCCACAGCGCCTACATGGAAAGCCTGAAGGTCGAGGGGACGTCGTTGCGCATCAGCGAAGTGATGAGTTCCAACGTCACCACGCTCACGGACGATTACGGCGAACCATCCGACTGGGTGGAAATCTACAACAGCGGCAGCGAGGCGGTCAACCTCAAGGGCTACGGCCTTTCGGACAAGTCCAACAAGATCATGAAGTGGACGTTCCCGGAGGTGACCATCCAGCCGGGGCAATACCTGTTGATCTACTGCTCGGGCAAGGGAGATGCGCAGCAGAATGGGGACACCACCCACCTGCACAGCAATTTCCGCATCTCCAACTACCAGGAGACCATCGTGCTCGCCTCCAACAAGGGACAAGTCCTCGACACGGTGGACGTGCCGCAGTTGGATGCCGACTCCTCCTATGCGCTCAACCTGAGCACCAATACCTGGAGCATCACGGCCAAGGCCACGCCGGGCTATGCCAACACCGACGAGGGCTTTGCGCAGTTCTCCCAGCAGCAGGCCGCCCCCAAGAGCAGCGTACAGATCAACGAAGCCATGCTGTACAACGACCGGTACGCGGCTACAGGCGGCTCATACTACGATTGGATTGAGCTGTACAACAGCGGCAGCGAGGCGGTCAACCTCAATGGCTGGGGCCTGACGGACGACACCGAAAAGCCGCTGAAGTGGAAGTTTCCCGACATCACGCTGGCGCCCGGCGAATACCGGATCATCTACTGTTCCGGCCTCAACCGCCCGTCCTCCCTGCACACGAATTTCCGCCTTTCTGCCGGCGGCGAGACCCTTGCGCTGGTCAATGCCTCGGGCGAAATCATGGACCACATGAGCGTTGGTGACGTGCCGTCCAACATGAGCTTTGGTCGTCAAAACGGCGCCAAAGGCTTTTTTTATTTCCAGACGCCTACGCCCGGCGCAGCCAACAGCGGCGGCGCGTACGGATTTGCACAGATGCCCACCATTGAGACGGCGGCCGGCAGCTACCGCGGCGCACAGAAGGTGACCATCTCCACCACCGAAGAGGGCGCGACTATCTACTACACCACCGACGGCTCCACGCCGACGCAGAACAGCAC
>DXZF01000332.1 GCA_019415425.1 Bacillota bacterium
CCCCCCGCCAATGCGGGGCTGCCCTGCGCGCCTCTGTGCCCCATCAGCGTGTCTGCGCGGCGCAAAGCCGTGGCGGCAAAGCGCCCGCGGGCGGACGGCTCAGCGGAAACATCCACGCCTGCCCCGAAGGCCGCGCACAAAAAACAGAGGAGCGCTGGCACTCCTCTGCATTGTATCACGATTTGTTCTTGTTGAAAATCTTGTCGAACAGGCCGCCGCCCTTTTTGCCGCGGCCTGGTTCGTCCAGTTCGTCCAGCTCGCGCAGCAGCTCCTTTTGCTTTTCGGTCAGCTTCTCCGGCATATCGATGTTGATGCGCACGTACAGGTCGCCGCGGCCGCTCATGCGCATGCGCGGCATGCCCTGCCCCTTGAGGCGGAAACTGGTGCCGCCCTCGGTCAGCTCCGGCACGTGGTACTTGACGTTGCCGTCGATGGTCGGCACGATCACATCGCCGCCCAGCGCCGCGCGCGGGTAGGAGATGTACAGGTCCATAAACAGGTCCGCCCCGCGCCGGTCAAAGACCGGGTGCGGCCGCACGCCGATGATGATCTGCGCATCGCCCGGCTGCCCGCCATTGGTGCCGGCCTCGCCCTCGCCGCGCAGCGTGATGACCTGCCCGTTGTCCACGCCGGCCGGGATGTTGATCTTGAGCTTGCGCTCCCTGTACGTCACGCCCTTGCCGCGGCACACCGGGCAGGGGTCCTTGATGATGCGGCCGGTGCCGTCGCACTGCGAACACGGACGGGTGTTGACCATGGTGCCCAGCGGGGTCTGCCGCACCTCCTGCACCTGGCCGGTGCCCTTACAGGTGGGGCAGGTGGACACCGTGGTGCCCTTTTTGGCGCCGGTGCCGCCGCATGCCTGGCACGCCTCGTTGCGGTTGAGCTGGATCTCGCGCCTGACGCCCGAAAACGCCTCCTCCAGCGAGATGTTGATCTGCTGGCGGATGTTGCGCCCGTGCTGCGGGCCGGTGCGCTGGCGCGTGCCGCCAAAGCCGCCGCCGAACATCTGATCGAACAGGTCGCCAAACCCGCCAAACGGGCTGCCGAACCCGCCGAACGGGTTGGTCTGCGGCCCGGCGCCGCCCTGTGCCGACGCCTGGCTGTACGCGTCGTGCCCCATGCGGTCGTACTGCCGGCGCTTTTGCGCATCCGAAAGCACGGAATACGCCTCGTTCACTTCCTTGAACTTCTCTTCCGCTTCCTTGGCCTTATCGCCCTTATTCAAATCGGGGTGGTATTTCTTGGCCTGCCGCCGGTACGCCTTTTTGATCTCCTCGTCCGACGCGCCAGGGTCCACGCCCAAAACCTCATAAAAATCTCGTGCCACGAATGTCCCTCCGCCTGTTTCCTATGCCCGGGTGCCCGGTATGGTGACAAACCGTTTTATTATACCGCACCCATGCGCATACGCACAAGGCTGCCGTAGGCAAACGACAGCCTTGTGCGTGCGCGCCCCATGCGCCGGGGCGCCCGCAGGCGCCCCGCTCCCGCACGGGCCCAAAGTTTGGGGCGGATTACTTCTTGTCGTCGTCATCCACCACTTCGTACTC
>DXZF01000333.1 GCA_019415425.1 Bacillota bacterium
GCACGGGCGACCGCTTCATGCGCCTGGTCAAGAACGGGCAGATCGCCAACGTCTGCCAGCCCAACGCGCTGCTGACGCTCAAGGAGTACCTGGAGGACTACGCCAGCGAGGAGACCAAGCGCAAGGGCGAAATCGCGATTGCGCGCGAGATGGAGCACATTACCAACGACAAGGTCAAGGCCATCGTCAAGGAGCGGCTGCAACTGATCGAGCAGGGCAAGCGGGACTTCCGCTTCTGAGCCCAACGGGGAGGGAAAGCGTATGAACCTCAACCAGACGCCCAGCGCCAACCGGCTGCACATTGGGCTGTTCGGCAAGCGCAACAGCGGCAAGAGCGCGCTGATCAACGCCATCACGGGGCAGCAGATCGCGCTGGTATCCGACGTGCCCGGCACCACGACCGACCCGGTGTACAAATCCATGGAGATTCACGGCATCGGGCCGTGCGTGCTGATCGATACCGCGGGCTTTGACGACGAGGGCGAACTGGGCGCCATGCGCGTGGCGCGCACGCAGCGCGCCCTGGAGCGGACGGAGCTGGCCATCGTGGTGTTTGACACGGCGGACATGGAAAAGGAGCGCGCGTGGGTGGCGCAGCTGCGGCAGCGCAAGATTCCGGTGTTGGCGGTGATCAGCAAGGCCGACGTGCGCGCGGACGCACAGGCGCTCGCGCAGCAGGTGCACGATGCGTGCGGGCTGACGCCGGTACAGGTCAGCGCGCAGACCGGCGAGGGCATGGACGCGCTGATGGAGCAGCTCATCCGCCTGACGCCGCCCGACTTTGGCGCGCGAAGCCTGGTGGCCCACCTGGTGCATGAGGGCGACGTGGTGCTGCTGGTGATGCCGCAGGATCCGCAGGCCCCGGCCGGCCGGCTGATTCTGCCGCAGGTGCAGACCATCCGCGCGCTGCTGGACGAGGAGTGCACCGTGGTGAGCACCACGGCCAACGGCCTTGCACGCGCGCTGAAGGCGCTGTCGGCGCCGCCGCGGCTGATCATCACGGATTCGCAGGTGTTCCAGCGCGTATACGAGCAGAAGCCCGAAGAGAGCCTTTTGACCTCCTTTTCGGTGCTGATGGCGGGGTACAAGGGGGATATCGGGGTGTTCGTCAAGGGCGCGGAGGCCATCGACGCGCTGCACGCGCACTCCCGCGTGCTGATCGCCGAGGCGTGCACGCACGCGCCGCTGACCGAGGACATCGGGCGGGAAAAGATTCCGCGCATGCTCAGAAAGCGCGCGGGCGAGACGCTGGCGGTGGACATCGTCAGCGGCACCGATTTCCCGCAGGACCTCTCGGGGTACGACCTGATCATCCACTGCGGGGCGTGCATGTTCAACCGCCGCCTGGTCATGACGCGCATCGAGCGCGCGCAGGCGCAGGGCGTGCCCATGACCAACTACGGCATCGCCATCGCCAAACTGACCGGCATCCTGGCGCACATCACATATTGATAGGCGGCATACAGCGCGCCGTGGGGAAACGCCCCGCGGCGCGCTTTTTATTTGCTGCGCGGCGGCAGCGCGTCCTGCGCGTCAAAGCGTTCGCGCATCTGTGCACGCACCCGGCGCAGCAGCGATTCGGGCAGGGTTACATAGATGCAGCTCTCGCAGTTGCCCAGCA
>DXZF01000334.1 GCA_019415425.1 Bacillota bacterium
TAAGAGACAGGGCCAAAGCGCCTCATCCGCTGCAATGCGCGCTGCATCTTGTCGGCCGCGCGGTGCTCCATCCACTCCATCAGCGCGTACGCGCCAAAGAGGAACGGCAGCATCTTGACGGCATCCACCACCGCATCCCACACCAGTTCCAGCATCGTTTCCCCCCTTGTCCTGCCCATCCCGCGTAGCGCCGCGCGGAAGGGAACGCAAGCCGCGCGGGCACGTTTGCGCTTTGCCCGCCTTCGCTCACGCCTTTTGCGGTTCCGATGCTTGTGCGCCTTCCGGCGACGTCTGGCGGAACACCTTCAAAAACGTCTGTGCGATGGTGCTCAGATAACTTCCCTTGCGGTAGACTGCCGCAAGCTGTGTGTACATCTGCTCGTCCTCAATTTCGCGCAGCAAGAGCGCCTGGTTTTTCATCATCAGCGCCGCACTCCTGGGCACAATCGCGTACCCGAGGCCCGCGGCCGCCCACAATAGCGACGTGCGCGCATCGTCGTTCTTGCACAGGGTCTTGGGTTCAAAGCCCGCCTGATAGCACGCAGACCCGATCAGCGTTTCAAACCGCTTGTACAGAATCAGCGGCTTGTCCTTGAGCCAATCCATGCGCACGGGCGACAGCTCCTGCGGATCCATCCACGCCTGCGTCGCCACCACCACCATGGGTTCCTTTTCCAAAAACACGCACTCCAGATTGTCCTGCTTGAACGGCGTGCGCACAATGGCCATCTCGATCATGCCGCGCATGAGCGCGTCTATCATGGTGTAGGTGTTCCCCTCGGAGACGTTAAAGCTCACCTCCGGGCACAAGCGATGGAACTCTATCATGCGCGCATCCAGCAGCGCCGCGCCGCTGCTGGTCACCGTGCCGAGGTTCAGCGTGCCGCGCAGCCCGTCGCCCAGGTCCTCCATTTCCCTGCGCGTGGTGTCGGCCAAATCCAGCATGTTGAGCGCGCGCTTGTACAGGTGCTCGCCCGCGTCCGTGAGCGTCACGCGCCGCGCGCCGCGCGAGAGCAGCCGCACGCCAAATTCATCCTCCAGCATCTTGAGCTGATAGCTGAGCGGCGGTTGGCACATGTGCAGCTTTTTGGCCGCTGCACTGATGCTCCCCTCCTCTACGATGGTGACAAAATATTGAAGCTGCTTGAGATCCACGTATATCACTCCATTCCGATGCGGCCATAGGCGATGCAAGAAAGGCGGTTTCCGCCCAGCTGTATGTTTCTTATCATATTATCATACAGCAAAGGCAAGGCCAATTCAATCATCGTGCGATTGCAAACGCCCCGCCGTATTTCCCGCGCCTGCCCTTTACACGCGCCGTCCCCTTTGGGTAAGATAGAGGCAAAAAGGAGGTACCTTCCATGAAATGGATGATCGCTTCAGATATTCACGGTTCGCTGGACGACTGCATCGCCATGCAAAAGCGCTTTTGCGCCGAAAAGGCCGATAAACTGCTGTTGCTCGGCGATCTGCTCTACCACGGCCCGCGCAACCCGCTGCCGCCTTCGTACAACCCGCAGGGCGTGATCGCATTGCTCAACGAGATGAAGGACGACATCCTGTGCGTGCGCGGCAACTGCGATGCCGAGGTGGACCAGATGGTGCTATCGTTCCCCATCATGGCGGATTACAGCACGCTCTGGCTGGGCACGCGCATGGTGTTCGTCACCCACGGCCACCTGTTCCACACCGACCACATGCCGCCGCTGCGCCCCGGCGACGTGCTGTTGCACGGGCACACGCACCTGTACGCCATGGACGAGGTGGGCCAGAACTACTACCTCAACCCCGGCTCCATCTCGCTGCCCAAAGGCGGCAACCCCAAGACGTACATGGTGGCCGAGGACGGCGTCTTTACGCTCAAAGATTTCTCACAGAACGTGCTGCGCACGCTGGATCTGAACGCCTAAGGGGGGGAATGGACATGCACGAGGGGATCGCGCAGCGCCTGGCCAAACAGCGCGTGCTGGTTTTGGACGGCGCGTTGGCCACGGAGCTGGAGGCGCGCGGATGCTGCATCGACGATGCGCTGTGGTCGGCCAAGATTTTGCTCGAGGACCCCGCGCAGATCGAGGCCGTGCACTACGACTACTTTGCCGCGGGCGCGCAGATTGGCACCTCTGCCAGCTACCAGGCCACGCTGGAGGGCTTTGAGCGGCGCGGCCTGTCCCGGCACGACGCCGCCGCGCTGATCGCGCTGTCGGTGGAGCTGGTCCGGCGGGCGGCGCAGCGCTATTGGCAGGAGGTGGGCGCGGCCAGCGGCCAGCCCATGCCGCTCGTCGCCGCTTCGGTCGGCCCGTACGGGGCCTATTTGGCCGATGGGTCGGAATACCGCGGGGACTATGCCATCGGCGAATCCGAGCTGGTG
>DXZF01000335.1 GCA_019415425.1 Bacillota bacterium
CAGGATGGCCTGGGTGAAAACGTCCCGATCCACGTTGCCACGGATGCCCGCGATGCGCCCGGTGTTGGTGTACTGCCAGCCGACCCACACCTCCCAATTGCCGTTGGGCTCTGGGGTGGAAGCGCCGTATTCTGCGACCCACAGCGGAAATTCTGCAGCCGTCTGCGCATCGAATTCCTCGCGTGCGCTATAGGCGCTGGTGTATATGGCCGCCTGTTTGCCCGTCACTTCCTCCACCGTGCGCAAAAAGGCGCGACACACTTCGTTGAACTGTTCGCGGCTCATCCCGTCAAAGCGCTCAAAATCGCCTACGAGCAGGCAGTCGGCCTGCCTGTCGCCAATGATCGCGGCAAAATGGCGGGCCTGCTGTTGCGCCTCCTCTACGGTGTGTGCCGTGACGAAATGGTAGAAGCCCACTTTGAGGCCGTTGGCCTTGGCCTCTCGATAGTTCTGTTCAAAGTAGGGGTCCACATAGGTGGCGCCCTGCCCGGCACGCATATAGACAATTTGCACGCCGGCCTGTTGTACCTGCGCAAAGTCAATGGTGCCCTGCCACTTGCTCACGTCAATGCCCACGTAGCGGGTATCGTCGGCTGCCTCAAAGGCAAACGCCGTGAATGGCATGGAAAATAGCAAACATATACTGAACAAGATGGTTAACCACCGAAGATGTCGTGTCAAAAGAAAACGCCTCCTGTTGGGATATTCATGGTATCCTATGCAGGAGGCAAAAATGCGTGAAAAATGGCGTATGGAAGCGGGGCAAATGGGCGGATTTATGGCTCAGTACAAAGGGTGTAGTGGAATACGCCATCTTGTACCGACACATCCAATACCCAGGGTTGTGGCGTCTGCACATCGATTCCCAAAAGCTCCGCATAGACCTGTGTATACGCCGGATCGTCCGTCATGACAACGAGTTTATTGGCAAGAATATTTGTCAAATTCGATTCAAGATATGCAGCGTTAATCGAAGAGAGATCCTCGGTTTTTCCATAGGGATGATAGATGCATTGAACCTGCGTGGGGAGCAGTTCATACTGGTAGATGTAATTGATCGCACTGTTGGAAGCGGAATCTTTGAGATTGTCGATCAACAGCGCGCGGTCGTCTTCAGACAAAGCGTCCTGGAACGTTGGAAGCGTGTTTTCCACATGCGCGGTCGAAACATATGCAGGAGAAGGCCGGTAGGCGGAGACAACGTGATTGAGGGGAACAAACAAGATGGCGAGCAGAGAATAGCCCACCAAAAGGCTGCCTCCTATGCGCGCATCCACACGATTGCCCGCCGTGATCAGATAGCTTATTACGAACAGGGTGGACAACAAAAGGGAATTGGCAATGACGCCCATGTATCGGGCAGTACCACCTACTGCACCAGGCTGAACCAATAGCGTGACGAGCGTCCCGGCCGTGTATACGACGGCCATGAAGATAAGCGTAAAGAACAGCCGCCAAAGCGTTGCCCGGTGCTGCGATTTTGAAAAACGACACATCAGATACAGCGAAAAGAGCAACAATGCACTGTAAGAAAAGGTGGTGAAATCACCGCATATTTTTTCATATAAAATGGCTTTAACGCCTTGTTTTACGACAGAAGTCGACGTGTCACTCGAGGTTCCCTCAGAGAGGATCTGAAAGAGCTTCTGATTGCGTGGATTTCCTTTGAACAGATATCGGAGGGAAAACGTAGGCCGTTCCAAATCCTCGACGGGTTGGCCGATGTATTGGGCCTGCAAGAGGCTCTTTTCGTAGGCCATCACATCACTGTGATAATTGTAATACCCCGACCAGCTGACCTGCATCAATATGATCAGAAAGAGAGAGAACAACAGCGTATATGGATGCACCTTTTCCTGGGAATACAGGGCAGCGTGATCGCCTTTTTTGAAAAAAAGTCCCTGGAACTTGTGGAAAAGATTGCGTTTTTGCAATGCAATCTCCTCGTGGCCCTCTCTGCGTCGAGAGGCACGCAAGCAGGAGATGAACATGGAGCCCCATAAAATGAAGGAGAGCAGGAGGCCAGAGTACAACTTCACGCCGGGAAGGATAAAAGCTGCAGAGATAAGTGGGAAAAGCGAGGGAAACGTGGTATCGGATCGAAACAACCACGAGATCAGTCCGCCTGTAAATAAAAGCGCCAGCGAACCGTCAGTGCCCAAAAACGAAATCGTATAGGTGATGTATGCGACTGGAAACAAGTATACGAACAATCCGCATACGATCATGGCATGGCTGTATCGCTTGACTTTACAATAATCGGTCAAAAGGCTGAGCGTAGAGATCATACAAGCAGCGATAATGTAATACAAATATTCGTTTTTCCAGCCAAAAGCGCGTACGACGGTATACTGCAGAGAGGCAAATGCCGGATGATAATCCATGTGTGCCATTGTCGTATACGGAGTAAAATAGGGCTGGTCAAACGTGTAGAGTTCCCGCACAGCGCGGCCCCAAAAGGAGAAATCATCGTGATATTTAAAATTTGCGTGATGGAGGACCAATATGGCAAAAATGGTAAAAACACAGAAAACCGCGAAGGAAGGGGTCAGGAAAAATTCACGCAATACATGCCTGTTCTTGACATAAAAATATACGGAGAAAAAGCAAAACGCAAAGATACCACCATACATCAACCCATAGGCGGTTGGGCGACTCAGCCCCAATAGAAACACAAAGACATACGATACGGCGACCATCCAACAAAAGGCCGAAAAGATGCTGCTGCCCGTGGAAATTTTCTTAAACATATATTTAATGAATAGCGCATATCCAAGAATGGATATAAAAAATAAAGATCCAATCACTATAATCACCCTTTTAAAATTAAACAATATATATAGCGATAAATGAATTATAATACAGTATTTGCTTTATTGGCAAGAGAGAGGAAATGAATCCCTTGCGATATTTGTGCTGGAAAAACGGTTGACAGAAAGGAAAAGAGAGACTATACTATATGAGTACGTCGCGGGGTAGAGCAGTTCGGTAGCTCGTCGGGCTCATAACCCGGAGGTCGTGAGGTTCAAATCCCACCCCCGCCACCATTTTCGGCCGCATTCCGTGCGGCCGTTTTACGGCGGTATAGCTCAGTTGGCTAGAGCATTCGGTTCATACCCGGAGTGTCGCTGGTTCAAGTCCAGCTACCGCTACCACAGGAACCTGAATTTTCAGGTTCCTTTTTTTATTTTTCCATGGATGACAAACGGAGGATAAACCTGGCAGGCTTTCACTTTTTGAAGCGCATTTTCATTGCGCAAAGTGCGGGCATACGGTACAGTTATATTGGAATTGGATTGTATTTCAAACGATTGCTAAAGTTGAAAGTCAAAATATTTATTTCACCCAAAATGGAAGATTGAACGCTTCATCGTAGATGGCCAGTAACGAACAACGCATAGGGTTGAAAACCGAGGACGGTTAGGTGAGAAGGATGAAAAAGCATAGAGAAAAAATCCTCTTTATCGCAGGTATAATCGCGCTGCTTTCTGTATGTGGTGGTTGTTCAAACAAAGAAGTGTTGGTGCCGGTAAGAGACCAAAGCAGCCAGAAATACGGGTTCATCGATCAGAATGCAAAGATACAAATCAGCTGTGAGTATGAAGCTTGTTATCCATTTAAAGAGGAAGTTGCAGTGGTTTGCATCGGTGATAAGGAGGGTGTAATTGATCGAAATGGAAAGATTGTAATACCAATAGAATATGATTCCGTTCAGAGCGCGCAATCAATGAATGGATATTTCATCGTGTACGAGGATGGAAAGTACGGAATGTTATCCAAAGAAGGGGAAATCATCATTCCGCTTGAATATGAAAATATAACGATATGTAATGACAGCTATGCCTGGGTAAAGGAAAATGGAGAGATGTTGTTATATGACATTGAACGTCAAGAAAAAAAGAAGCTCTTTCCTGATATAAAAATTCAGGCAATTATACCGGTTTCAGAAAAAGTGTATGCATATACAACAGGGGAATTGATATGGCAACCGAAGTTGTGGAGTGAAAAGTGGGGAATGCTTGATATAGACGGACACATCCTCTTTGAAGAAAAATATGATGAAATGGTCAAATTTGTAGAGAATCGAGCAATCGCCTATACAGCGGATGAAAATGAGGACGTAGGAACAACGTATTTACTGAATGAAAAGGGAGAAGTTTTGAAAGAGTTTCCAGGAATGATGAGGACTCTTGACAGCTTATCTCAGGGCTATGTGTGCCTTGTGGACCCATGGAAGGGCTATGGCGTTATCGACGCAGATGGGAATTGGGTGTTGGAGCCCTCCCAATCAAAGGGAATGCTCGCCATACAAGGAGAGGTAATTTGTGACATAAGGTATTCTGAAAGGGTTTATTATGACTTCAACGGAAATGAATTGTTTGAGACGGATATGGACAAAACGGAATACATGGACGGGTATATTGTGTTTGAAGATGAGGAAGAGGGAAGCGGTCTGATGAATCTCTCCGGAGAGATTGTGACCAGATTTCCTGATGGGCTGGAAGTCGGTTTCTGATAGAAGGCAAATCAGAGGAATATGAAAGAAATTGCAAAAGCAGGGCGGCTACTGCTGCCCTGCTTTCCTCACTGTGAGAATCTGTTGAAACGGTAAAAGATACTGTTGGCGAAGTTTTGCGTCGCCCAGAAACTGCCATCATTTTCGGGCTAGGGGCAGTAGCGGCCTTGTTTGGAATACCGATACTTGCATTTTGAAGAGGTGGAGGAAAGATGAATCGATTCTTATCGGTTGCCGGTTATGGAAAATGGGAAGCACATATTTCGGAACTGAAAGATGTGTATTTGGAATTTGTAGCGCGTACAAAGGCCACGAATCTGGGAACCCTGAAAATGGCCACGCAATACGAACAAACCGGAAAAATGAGCGAAGGAAAGTTTTCCCCCAAACGGTTTTTACAGTGGTGCGATGAATTTGAAAGGGGAAATGTGGTCTCACTGATTCTGTATGTAGAGAAAGAATACAGAGCAATCGCTAACATAGAAATCGAACTGGGATATGCGTTGAACCATCAAACGGAACGTCAGGAACGAAATGATAGGGATGCAAACTATTTTGAACTGTCTTTCGACCATGAAATTATGCACGATCTGTATACACAGGACGAGATGGTTGACATTTTCAAAGGGCTTTGCATTTTATTGGGTGCAAAGACGGGATTTATTGACGAAGCTAAACAGAATATTGGATGTAGTGTAAGTAGTGAAAATTTACCAAATGAGATGTTTGTAAGTTATTCCACAGGTGTTGCCCCGGAAAAACATATCCATGAAAAGCTGCGGGGGTATTTTTGGGCCAATCTACTCACGTCACAGCATATCCAACAACTGGGTGGTTGGGACAAGGTGTGTGAAAATGTGCCGCATACGACAATCCAGCAATGGATCATCGACGGTGAACCGGCCATGTATTTGCAGGCAACAGAACATATGGAAGAATTTACGACACAGAAAAGACTAGAATTAAAAGAGAGGTTACAGCCTGTAATATATAAAGAGATGGTATTGCCGCACTTAATATACCATGAAGACTATAGAGGCTATTTTTTGGCCTTTAATCAGGAAGATCAACAAAAATGGAGAACGATAAGAGCCCTATTTGAAGAAAATCCGAGGGCAGTTACGGATATGAGTGATCAATTCGCTTTCCATGGTATCAATGAAAGAGGATATCTTTCTCCATTTTCAGTAAGAAACGCTACAAATGAAAAAATTATAATTCCCCCTCAAACCTTGCAAAAGGGACAAGAAGCGTTAGAGGAACACATACGCCCGATTCTGCTGCAAACGGCTGCGGCGGCGT
>DXZF01000336.1 GCA_019415425.1 Bacillota bacterium
GCCATACGCCTCGCACAGCGTCTGCCAGCTTTCGTATACGCGCAACAGGTGCGGCCGCAGGGCCGGATGAAACCACCTGTTCTTCTGCCGGACGTCCCCTTCGGGGAACGTACGCCCCAGCGCCTGTGGACCCGTCAACGCGCCCGACTCCAGCGACGCATACACCTGGAAGCTGGTGCCGCACGCCTTGCACATCGGGAAATACGCACTCTCCGCCTGTGGGGAGAGGATGCTGTACTTCTCCTGTACCAGTGCCACGGGGCCAATCTGCGCATATGCCTGCAGGATCTCTGGCGAGGCGTTGCTGATGCCCACTGCGCGAATCTTTCCCTGTTCGATCAGCCTGCGCAGCGCGCCCATGGTCTCCTCTACCGGCACCCGATCGGTCTGCCGGTGCGTGATGTACACGTCGATCACGTCCAGCTGCATGCGCTTTAAGCTGTCCTCCGCATCCCGCACGATGGCTGCGGCCGTCAGGTTTTTGTACACCGATACGCCGTCGCGCACGTATTCCAGCTCACCCGCACGATCGCGCCAGTTGAGTCCGCACTTGGTCTGGATGAAGAACTTGTCGCGCCGCCCTTTGAGCGCCTCGCCCAGCATCGTCTCGCTGTGACCAATGCCGTATACCGGCGCGGTGTCGATCAGGTTGATGCCCTGTTCCTGCGCAACCTCCAACAGCCGGATGGCGTCCTGCGTGCCGGCGTGCGTATCGCTCCACGTCCTGCCGCCGCCCAGCCCGAACGTGCCCAGCGCCACCACCGACGCACGGATGCCACTGTGGCCCAGTTCCCGGTACTTCATCGTCGTTCCCTCCTTTGATCTGCCTCGCTGATCGGGCAGGGGCATGCCGTTGCATGCTCTGCCCCCTATATATTCAGTGTACCCTGCCATGAAAAAAAGCGCAAACGCGGTGTTTGCGCTTTTTTATTACGCGTCCTGCAGCACCCAGTGCGCAGGCGCAACTTCTGTCCAGATTTTTGCCGCACCTTGCTCCCGTTGTCCTGCAACGCGCTGCGGCGCTGCAAGGCGTACGGCGGGGTCAGGCGACGGGATGGCGCGCAGCAGCGCCTGCGTATAAGGGTGCAGCGGCTGCGCCATCAGCTGCTCGGTCGGGGCGCACTCCACCAGGCGTCCGCCCTGCATGACGGCCACGCGGTCGCACACCGCGCGCACCAGCGAAAGGTCGTGTGCAATCAGGACGTTGCTCTTGCCCGCTTCGCACCGCCTGCGCAGCACATCCACGACCTGGGCCTGCATGGATACGTCCTGTGAAGAGAGCGCCTCGTCCGCGATCAGCACTGCGGGGTCCGTCATCAGCGCGCGCGCCATCGTCAGCCGCTGCAGCTGCCCCCCCGAGAGCTCGTGCAGTTCGCGCAGGAACAGGGACTCCGGCAGCCCCAGTATCCGCAGGCGCTGTGCCGCCCGTTCCCTGCGCTGTGCCGGCGTGCCCTCGCCCGCAATGCGCAATGGCTCCGCTACGGCGTCCAGCACGCGCATGCGCAAGTTGACGGCATCCTGC
>DXZF01000337.1 GCA_019415425.1 Bacillota bacterium
AGATGTGTATAAGAGACAGAGGTGACGATGGTATTGTTAAAGGAGGAATGGATATGCACCTGTCCTCGTTCGATGTTCTTGCGCTCACGGCGTTTGCGCGTCGTGGCGCGACGTTTCTGTTTGGGTGCTGCCATGAATCAACTACCTCCCTTACTTCTTCCTGCCGCTGACGGTCTTTTTGGGACCCTTGCGCGTGCGTGCGTTCTGCTTGGTGCTCTGTCCGCGTACGGGCAGGCCACGGCGGTGGCGCACGCCACGGTAGCAGCCGATCTCGATCAGGCGCTTGATGTTCAGCTGAACCTCACGGCGCAGATCGCCCTCTACTTTGACGTTTTTATCGATGTAATCGCGCAGCAAACCGACCTCGTCCTCGGTCAAGTCACGGACGCGGGTGTCCGGATTGACGCCGGTATCTTTGAGGATCTGTTTGGAGATGGAACGGCCGATGCCATAGATGTAGGTCAGGCCGATCTCTACGCGCTTGTCTCTGGGCAAGTCAATGCCTGCAATGCGTGCCATAGGGTTATACACACCTCCCGGTAAATCTAAGGAAATCTATGCTTGACGCGCGGTTGGGGGTCGCCCCCCGTTCAGCCGCCCGCGCGAGGGATTTCAGCCTTGTTTCTGCTTGTGCTTGGGGTTCTGGCAGATGACCATCACGCGGCCATGGCGGCGGATGATCTTGCACTTTTCACACATCGGTTTGACCGAAGGCCGTACTTTCATGATTATATCCTCCTTGCGTAAATCGAAACATTAACCTTTGCCGCGCCACGTAATGCGTCCGCGCGTCAGGTCGTAGGGCGAAAGTTCTAACGTCACTTTGTCGCCGGGTAGAATGCGGATATAGTGCATGCGCAATTTCCCCGAAACGTGCGCCAACACCTTGTGCCCGTTGGGCAGTTCCACTTCAAACATGGCATTGGGGAACGCATCGGTGACCTTTCCTTCTACCTCGATCACATCCTGCTTGGACAAGTTAGCCCTCCTTTTTCATTGAGCTGGCTTTATTGCCATAGCCGGCCTCTTCCAGCGCCTTGCGGATCTCCGCGTCGAACAGGTGCGTGCCCTCGCGCAGCTTCTGCGAGAGGTTTGTCAGTTCCACGCCCGTCGGCTCCATGTGTTTGACCCGTTTTTTCTTGGGCGACGCCTGCTTGCGCAGCACGCCGTCCACCAACGTTACAAACTCGCCACCATCGGTAGAGTATACCATAAAGTGCTTGCCTTTGTCTCTACCCGCTTTACTTTTTACAATAAAACCTGGTTGCAAGTCTTGGTTCATGCATCTTCTCCCCATCATAGCTGTGTCAGGATCAGCGGCCCGTCCTCAGTGATGGCGACGGTGTGCTCGTAGTGCGCGCTCAGCGCGCCGTCCTGGGTGACGATCGTCCAGTCGTCGTCCAGCATCAGCACGCGGTGCGTGCCGGCGTTGATCATCGGCTCGATGGCCAGCACCATGCCCGCCTTGAGCACATCCCCGGTGCCGGGGCGCCCGTAATTGAGCACTTCGGGGTCCTCGTGCACCTCTTTGCCAATGCCGTGGCCCGAGAGGACCCGCACCGGTGCAAACCCCGCTTCCTTGGCGCACAGCTCCACCGCATGCCCCAGATCGCCCAGCCGGCAGCCGGGCTGGCAATACGGCAACGCGGCGTAAAAACACGCCCGCGTGTTTTCCACCAGCCGCCTGGCCTCATCGGTCACATGGCCCACGAGGAACGTATCGGCCGTATCCGAGTGGAAGCCCTTGTAGTACGCGCCGAGGTCCACCGACACCAGATCGCCGTCCTGGATGACGCGATCCCCCGGGATGCCATGCACCACTTCGTCGTTGACCGAGATGCACACATGCCCCGGGAAACCATCGTACTTGTAAAACGACGGTTTGGCGCCGTGCTTGAGGATGTAGTCGTTGACGATGGCGTCCAGTTCGCGCGTGGTCATCCCCACTGCAACACTTCGCCCGGCCAGTTCCCGGGCGCCGGCGGCAATCTGGCACGCCTCGCGCATCCGGGCGATCTGGTCGGGTGTCTTTAATTTGATCATGCTTTGAATGCCTTCTCCAGCTCCGCGCAGATGGCGCCGAAGACCTCGTCGATCCCCTGCGTGCCGTCCACCGTCACCAACACGCCCTGCTGCCGGTAGTAGTCGATCAGCGGCTGGGTCTGTTCGTGGTACACGCGCAGGCGGTTCTGCACCGTTTCGGGCGCATCGTCATCGCGCTGGATCAACTCGCCGCCGCAGTTCTGGCAGATGCTGCCCTTCATGTTGGAGACGTGGTACGTCCCGCCACAGGACTTGCACACGCGCCGGCCCGACAGGCGGTCCACGATCACTTCGTCCGGCACGTCGATGTCGACGGCCATCTCGATTTTGGTGCGCTCGGCCAGGGCCTGTGCCTGTGCCAGCGTGCGCGGGAACCCGTCAAAGAGGAAGCCGTTTTTGCAGTCCGGCTGTTGCAGGCGGGCGGCCACAATGCCGATGACCACTTCGTCGGGCACCAGCTTGCCGGCGTCCATGTAGCTCTTGGCCTGAAGGCCCAGCGCCGTGCCGTTCTTGATTTCGTTGCGTAAGATATCGCCGGTCGAGATGTGGGGAATGGCGTACTTTTCGCTCACGCCCAACGCCTGCGTGCCCTTGCCGGCACCCGGCGGTCCGAGAAATACCAGATTCATCCCGTTCGCCTCCTAAAGCCTATTTCAAAAAGCCTCTGTAGTTGCGCATGAGCATCTGGGACTCCAGCGCCTTGCTCGTCTCCAGCGCCACCGACACCGTAATGAGCAGGCCCGTCGCGGTGAGGGAGAACGAATCGACAAACAACCCGATGACCAGCGAGGGCACCGTGGCGAGGAATGCCAGGAAGAGGCCGCCGAACATCGTCAGGCGCGAAGAGATGCGCGCCAGGTATTCGCTGGTGGGCTTTCCGGGGCGGATGCCCGGGATGAACCCGCCGTACTGCTGGATATTTTTGGACACCTCTACGGGGTTGAAGGTGATCATGTTGTAGAAGAAGCCCAGGGCCACAATCAGGATGGCAAAGAGGATGGCGTAGATCACCGTGCCGGCGCCGAGCCACCTCTGGTACCAGATTGTAAAGCTGCTGGTCGGCCAGAACTGTGCGATCATGGCCGGGAACTGCAACAGCGTCATCGCGAAGATGATGGGCATGACGCCCGCGCTGTTGATCTTCATGGGGATGTGGCTGCTCTGGCCACCGTACATCTTGCGGCCCACCACGCGCTTGGCGTACTGGACGGGGATCTTGCGCTCACCGCTGTCGATGAACACCACGCCCGCAAACAGCGCCACCACGATGACGACCAGCGGCACCAGCACCCAGAAGGTGACGTCGCCACTGAAGATGCTCTGCATCAGGCTGACGCACGACACCGGCAAACGGGATACGATGCCGATGAAGATGATCAGCGAAATGCCGTTGCCGATCCCCTTTTCCGAGATCTTCTCGGCCATCCACATCACGATCATGGAGCCGGCCACCAGCGAGCAGACCACCGTCGCAATCGACAGGAAGTTGAAGTTCAACATGGCGCTGCGCATGGAGAACACCATGCCGATGCTCATCAGCGTCGACAGGCCGACCGAGACGTAGCGCGTGATGCGCTGGATCTTCTCGCGGCCCTCTTCGCCGCCCTCCTTGGACATCCGCTCCAGCGCGGGGATGGCAAAGGTGAGCAGTTGCATGACGATGCTGGATGTAATATACGGCGAAATACCGACAGCAAAAATGGTGAACTGACCAAAGCTACCGCCGGTAATCATGTTCAGGAAGCCAAGGATATCGTACTGCTCCACCATCGCGGCGATGGCGGCATTGTCCACGCCGGCCACCGGGATGAAGGTGGATCCGATACGATAGATGAAAAGCATCATGAGCGTATAGAGGATCTTCTGCCGAAGATCCGCTATACGCCATGCATTCCTGAATGTCTCAAGCATTAGCCGATCACCTCTACGCTGCCACCGGCGGCGCTGATTTTCTCCTGTGCGGTCTTGGTGAATTTCGCGGCTTTGACGGTCAGCTTTTTGCTCAGCTCACCCTGCCCCAACACCTTGAGGCCATCGCCGATCTTCTTGATCTTGCCCATCGCCTTGAGCGATTCCGCCGTGACGACGGCGCCGTCTTCCAGGCCGTTCAAGTCGCTGACGTTGATCACAGCGTACTGTTTGGCGAAGATGTTGGTAAATCCACGCTTGGGCAGCCGGCGGGTCAAAGGCATCTGCCCGCCCTCAAAGCCGGGGCGTACGCCGCCGCCGCTGCGGGCCCACTGGCCCTTGTGGCCGCGCGTGGAGGTCTTGCCAGTGCCGCTACCGATGCCGCGGCCCACCCGCTTGGGGGCACGCGTGGCGCCCGGCGCGGGGCTCATTTCATGCAGCTTCATGGGGGTTCCTCCTTACGCTTCCGCTTCCACTTCTTCGACCGTGACCAGGTGGCGCACTTTATACGCCATGCCGCGGATGGAAGGGGTGTCGCAGTGGATCGCGGAGGAGTTGATCTTCCGCAGTCCCAGCGAGCGGACGTTATCCTTCATCACCTGGGTAGAGCCGATCAGGCTCTTTTTCAGGGTAATTTTCAACATTTTCATCTGCGTGGCCCTCCTTAGCCCAAGATCTCGGCCACGGTCTTGCCGCGCAACTTCGCGACCTGCTCAGCGGTCTTGAGGAGCTTGAGGCCCTCAATCGTCGCCTTGACGCAGTTGGCGGGGTTGTTGCTGCCATAGCTCTTGGTGCGGATGTCCTTGACGCCCGCCATCTCGAGCACGGCACGCACGGGACCGCCCGCGATCACGCCGGTACCCTCTTCAGCCGGCAGCAAGAGCACCAGGCCCTTGCCAAAGCGGCCCTTGACCTCGTGGGGAATGGTGCTGCCCATGAGGGGAACGGTGATCAGGTGGCGTTTGGCGTCTTCCGTCGCCTTGCGAATGGCTTCGGGAATTTCCGCGGCCTTGCCGCTGCCCACGCCCACGTGACCGTTTTCGTCGCCCACGACGACCAGTGCCGCAAAACGGAAGTTGCGGCCACCCTTGACGACCTTGGCGACACGGTTGATGTTTACAAGCTTTTCTTTCAAATCCAAGCCGGTTGTGTCAATGCGCACTGCTGTTTCCCTCCGTCCTTAAAAATCCAGCCCGGCTTCGCGAGCGCCTGCGGCTACTTCGGCCACACGGCCGGTGTACAGGTAGCCACCGCGGTCGAAGACGACCTTCTTGATGCCCGCTTCGACGGCCTTCTGGCCCGCCTGCATGCCCACCAGCTTGGCAGCCTCGCACTTGCTGCTCTCCCGGCACTTCTGGCGCAGGTCGGCATCCAGCGTGGAAGCAGCCACCAGGGTGTGGCCGGCGACGTCGTCGATCAGCTGCACATAGATGTGGTTCGCACTGCGGTATACGCACATCCTCGGGCGCTCGGCGGTGCCGTGGATATTCTTGCGCGTGCGCACATGGCGCGCCTTACGCACTTTGTTCTTATCCTTTTTCGTAATCATGCCTCGCGACCCCCCTTACTTCTTGCCAGCCTTACCGACTTTGCGGCGGATGACTTCGTTTTCGTATTTGATGCCCTTGCCCTTGTACGGCTCGGGCGCGCGGACCTTGCGCACGTTGGCGGCGACCGCGCCGACGAGCTGTTTGTCGATTCCCTTGACCACGACGCGGTTGGGGGTGGGAACCTCAAACTCGATGCCCGCGGGCTCCTCCATCTCCACCGGATGCGAGTAACCCATGTTCAGCACCAGCTTCTTGCCCTGCTTCTGGGCGCGATAGCCGACGCCGACGATATCCAGCGCCTTCTGGTACCCGTTGGTCACGCCCTCGACCATGTTGGCGATCAGCGTGCGGGTCAGACCGTGCAGCGCGCGATGTTTGGCTTCATCTGAAGGGCGCTCGACGCGCACTTCGTTTCCTTCGACGATGATTTGCATCTCATCGCTCATATGCTCCGAGAGCTCGCCCTTGGGACCTTTGACGGCGACGATGTTTCCCTCTTTCACCGTGACGCTTACCCCATTTGGCAAACTGATCGGCTTTTTGCCTATACGAGACATAACACACCTCCGTGTGGCGTCATCCGTTTACCAGATATACGCCAGTACTTCTCCGCCAATGTTCTTCGAGCGCGCCTGTTTGTCCGTCATCACACCCTGCGAGGTGGAGATGAGGGCGATGCCCAAACCGCCCAACACCCGCGGGATCTCGTTCTTGCCCGCGTACACGCGCAGGCCGGGTTTGCTGATGCGGCGCAGGCCGCTGATGACGCTCTCGCGGTTGGGACCGTACTTGAGGTCCACCTTGATCAGGCCTTGCGGCCCCTTTTCTTCGATTTCAAAGCCCTTGATGTAGCCCTCATCCAGCAGGATTTTGGCAATGGACTTTTTCATATTGCTGGCGGGCACTTCGATGGAGTCGTGCTTTGCCACCAGCGCATTGCGGATACGGGTGAGCATATCGGCAATCGGATCTGTAACGACCATGTTCCGTCCTCCTCTTTGAGCGGGTTACCAGCTTGCCTTACGCACGCCGGGAATCTCTCCGCGGTAAGCCAGTTCCCTAAAACAGATGCGGCAGATGCCGTATTTGCGCAGCACGCTGTGCGGGCGGCCACAGATGCGGCACCGCGTATACGCGCGCGTGGAGAACTTGGCCGGACGCTGTTGCTTGTTGATCATGCTTTTCTTGGCCAATGTCGTTCCCTCCTCACTGGTTCTGCGCAAACGGCATGCCCAACAGGGCGATCAATTCGCGCGCCTCTTCATCGGTCTTGGCAGTGGTGACAAAGACGATGTCCATGCCGCGTACCTTGTCGATCTTGTCGTACTCGATCTCCGGGAAGATGAGCTGTTCGCGAATGCCCAGCGCGTAGTTGCCGCGCCCGTCAAAGGACTTGTCGGACACGCCGCGGAAGTCGCGCACGCGCGGCAGCGCGATGTTGAGCAGCTTGTCGGCAAACTCGTACATGCGGCTGGCACGCAGCGTCACCTTGGCGCCGACGTTCATGCCCTCGCGCAGGCGGAAGTTTGCCACGGACTTGCGCGCCTTGGTCACAATGGGTTTCTGGCCCGCGATGAGCGTCAGGTCGTTCACGGCCGCCTCCAACCCCTTGGGGTTGTCGCGCACGTCGCCCAGGCCCATATTCAATACGATCTTCTCGAGCTTCGGCACTTCGTTGATGTTCTTGTAGTTGAACTTCTTCATCAGTGCCGGCACGATTTCTTCCTGGTATTTCTGCCTCAAACGAGGCATTGCCACTTCGGCCATATTGCTACCTCCTTTGAGCGATTAGCCCAGCTCCGCGCCGCAGTGCTTGCACACGCGCACCTTCTTGCCATCCGCAGCCACTTTGTAGGAGATGCGCGTCGCCTTGTTGCACTTCTCGCAGTACAGCATCACCTTGGAGGCGAAAATGGCGCCTTCGGAGCGGATGATCCCGCCGGGTTGTCCCTGCCCAGAAGGCTTGGTGTGGCGGGCAACCACGTTGACGTTCTCAACGATTACCTTGCCGGTTTTGGGCATGGCGCGCAGCACCTTGCCCACTTTGCCTTTATCTTTACCCGAGATCACGACGACGGTGTCGTCGCGGCGGATATGCAGCTTGTTTGCCATCCTTCTTCCTCCCTACAGGACTTCGGGTGCGAGAGAGACGATCCTCATGTAATCCTTCTCACGCAGTTCCCTGGCCACGGGTCCGAAAATACGCGTCCCACGGGGCTGTTTCTGGTCGTTGATGATGACCGCAGCGTTGTCGTCGAATTTGATATAGCTTCCGTCCGGCCGGTTCACACCTTTGCACGTGCGCACGATGACCGCGCGGACTACGTCTTTCTTCTTCACGACGCCGCCCGGCGATGCGCTCTTGACCGATGCGATGATCACATCGCCGATGTTGCCGCTCTTGCGGTAAGAGCCGCCCAGCACCTTGATGCACATGATTTCTTTGGCGCCGGTGTTGTCGGCAACTTTCAACCGGGTTTGTGGTTGAATCATGGCGTTGTCCTCCCTTTCACAGCGTTGTTACTTCGCCTTTTCGATAATCTCTACCACGCGCCAGTGTTTGTCCTTGGACAGCGGACGCGTTTCCATCAGCGCCACGGTGTCGCCGACACCGCAAACGTTGTTTTCATCGTGCGCCTTGAGGCGTTTGGTCCTCTTGGTCGTCTTGCCGTACAGTTCGTGCTTGACCAATTCGCTGATGGCGACCACGACGGTCTTATCCATCTTGTCGGACACCACGACGCCGGTGCGCGTTTTGCGATGGCCCCTGACTTTCTCTTCCATCTTCTATGTGTCCTCCTTATGCCTCTTGGCCGCTCATGGCCTTGATCTCGCGCTCGCGCAAAATGGTCTGCACGCGGGCGATGTCACGCTTGGTCTGCCGAATGGCCATGGGGTTGGACAGTTGGCTGGTGGCGAGCTGAAAACGCAGGTTGAACAGTTCGCCCTTCAATTCGGTGAGCTTCTGGTTGAGTTCGGCTACCGACATCTCATGCAGCTGACTGGCTTTCATTTCGCTTCACCACCCGTCTGTTGATCTTCGCGCCTGACAAATTTGCACTTGCAGGGCAGTTTGTGCATGGCAAGGCGCATGGCCTCGCGTGCAAGTTCCTCGCTCACGCCGCCGATTTCGAACATCACGCGGCCGGGGCGAACCACCGCTACCCAGTATTCCGGCGAGCCCTTGCCGGAGCCCATGCGGGTCTCGGCGGGTTTCTCGGTCACGGGCTTGTGCGGGAAGATTTTGATCCATACCTGACCGCCGCGGCGGATGTAACGCGTCATGGCGACACGGGCCGCTTCGATCTGGTTGGAAGTGATCCAGCAGGGCTCCAGGGCCACCAGGCCGTAATCGCCGTAGTTCACCTGCGTGCCACGGGTCTCTGTGCCTTTGAGGCGCCCGCGGAACACCCTTCTGCGCTTTACGCGTTTGGGCATCAACATATCAGTCCCTGCCTCCTTCCTTTGCCACTTTCTTCTGGGGCTTGCCTAAGACTTCGCCCTTGTAAATCCACGTTTTGACGCCGATGCGGCCATAGGTCGTATGCGCTTCGGCAAAGCCGTAGTCGATGTCAGCGCGGATGGTCTGCAGCGGAATGCTGCCCTCGTGATAGCTCTCGCTGCGCGCGATTTCCGCGCCGCCCAGGCGGCCACCACAGGTGACCTTGATGCCCTTGGCACCGCTCTTCATCGCGCGGCCGATGGTCTGCTTCATTGCGCGGCGGAACGAGATGCGGCGCTCGAGCTGGGAGGCGATGTTCTCCGCCACCAGCTGCGCGTCGATATCCGGGCGCTTGACCTCGATGATGTTGACGTTGCAGGCCTGGCCGGTCAATTTGCGCAGATCCGCCTTGACCGCCTCCACGCCGGCGCCACCGCGGCCGATCACGATGCCGGGCTTGGCGGTGTGGATGTTGACCGTCACCTTGTTGGCGGCGCGCTCGATCTCGATTTTGGAGATGCCGGCCGCATACAGCTTCTTCTTCAAGAACTTACGGATTTCATGGTCGGCGATCAGGTAATCTGCAAAGTTCTTGCTCGAGGCATACCAGCGGGTATCCCAATCCTTGATGACGCCTACACGGAAGCCGTGAGGATGTACTTTTTGACCCATGAGAATCCTCCTACTTAACCTGATCCAAGATCACAGTGATGTGACTGGTGCGTTTCAAAATCTGGCTGGCGCTGCCCCGTGCGCGGGGGCGGTAGCGCTTGAGCGAGGGACCGCCGTCGGCGAAGATCTCCGCGATGTACAGCGTGTCGCGCGCGAGGTCCAGGTTGTTTTCGGCGTTCGCAGCGGCGGATTTGACCACCTTGCTCACCACTTCGCTGGCCCCTTTGGGCGAGAGCATGAGGATCGCCTCCGCCTCGCTGAGCTTTTTGCCGCGAATCTGGTCGATCACGCTGCGCACCTTGCGGGGGCTGATGCGCGCATAGCGCAGCACCGCGCGCGGCCGGGTATCACGATGTTCCTGGCGGCTGGCCGCCTTTTCCTTTTGCCGAGTTGCCATGGTGTTCCCTCCCTTACCTGCTCGAGGAGGACTTTTCGCTGCCGGCATGGCCGCGGAACGTCCTGGTCGGGGCGAATTCGCCCAGCTTGTGGCCGACCATATCCTCGATGATGTATACCGGCACGTGCTTGCGCCCATCGTGAACCGCAATGGTATGGCCCACCATGTCGGGGAAGATCGTAGAAGAGCGGGACCAGGTCCTGAGCACCTTCTTCTCGTTGTGTTCATTCATCTGCTGCACACGGGCCAGCAGCCTTTCGTTGACGAAAGGTCCTTTTTTAACCGAACGGGACATTTGCCAGCCTCCTTCCTATTTGCTGCCACGACGACGAACGATGAACTTGTTCGACTTGGCTTTCTTGTTGCGGGTCTTGTGTCCGAGGGCGGGTTTGCCCCACGGGGTCAACGGTCCGGGACGGCCGACGGGCGCCTTGCCCTCGCCGCCGCCGTGCGGATGGTCGTTGGGGTTCATGACCGAGCCGCGCACGGTGGGGCGGATGCCGCGCGCACGGGTGCGGCCGGCCTTGCCCAGGTTGACGTTTTCGTTGGTCTCATTGGAGACCTGCCCAATGCTGGCGCGCGCGTCCATGGGGACCATGCGCACCTCGCCCGAGGGCAGGCGGACCTGTGCATACGCGCCCTCCTTGGCCATCAGC
>DXZF01000338.1 GCA_019415425.1 Bacillota bacterium
TGGCGTCGATGCCCACGGTGCCAAACACCGCCTTTTTGGCCAGCGTGACGTACAGGTTGCCGGGGCCGGTGATCTTATCCACCCGCGGCACGCTCTGCGTGCCGTACGCAAAGGCGGCCACGGCCTGCGCGCCGCCCATGCGGTAGATTTCATCCACCCCGGCCTCGCGCGCCGCCACCAGCGTCAACGGCGCCACGGCGCCCTTTTGCGCCGGCGTGGCCAGGCATACGCGCCCGACGCCCGCCACCTTGGCCGGTACGGCGTTCATCAGCACGCTGGAGGGATACGCCGCCGTGCCGCCCGGGGCGTAGATGCCCACGCACGCGAGCGGCCGCACCACCTGCATCAGCGTCGTGCCGTCTGCGCGCAGCGTGTAGCCCTGCTCCACCTGCCGTTCGTGATAGCGGCGGATGTTGCGCACGGCCAATCGCAGCGCTTCAATCTGTGCGGTTGAACAGGCGGCATATGCCGCATCGATTTCGCTTTGCGCCACGCGCAGCGGCGTCTTTTGGTAATCGGTCTGCTCAAATTGCAGCGCGTAACGGGCCAACGCGGCATCGCCCTCCTGCCTGACGCTGGCGAGCACCGCCTGCACGGTGCGCTCCACCTGCTGCGTATCCGCCTCATTGCGCGCCTTGAGCCGTGCCAGCACGCGCTGCGCGCCGGCTTTCCCCACTTCGATCATGCCTGACTCCCCTCTTTGAGCGCATCGCGCAGCTGCTGCAGCACCGCGCCGATGGCCTGTGCCTTGAGCTTGAGGCTGACGCGATTGACGCACAGCCGCGCCGATACGTCGCAAATCTCCTCCAGCACCACAAGGCCGTTTTCCCTGAGCGTGCGGCCGCTCTCCACGATGTCCAAAATGATATCCGAAAGCCCGGTGATGGGGCCCAGCTCCACCGAACCGGACAGGTGAATGATCTCTACCGACTCGCCGCGATCCCGAAAGTAGCGCTGCGCAAACCGCTCGTACTTGCTGGCCACATGCGTGCCGCTCTGGTGCGGATCGGTGCCCGGGTACCCAGCCAGGCAGAGCTTGCATGCGCCAAACCCCAGGTCCAGCATCTCGTATACATCCGCCCCCTGCTCGAGCAGCGTATCCTTGCCGCACACGCCCAGATCCGCCACGCCGTGTTCGACGTATACCGGCACGTCCGCCGGCTTGACGAGGAAAAAGCGGAACTGCTCGTTTTCCAACACCAGTTTGCGCGAATCGTCCTGCAGGCATTTTACGTCCAGGTTCGCCCGCTCAAACAGCTCGACCGTGCTCTGCGCCAGCCTTCCCTTGGCCAGCGCCACATTGATCACTTCCATGCCGCATCCTCCCCCGTATACCAGCACGGTTCGCCCGAAGCGGGCAGCCAGACCGCCTGTTCGGCCTGCCGCCGCACCGCCTCCTGCACCGTCTCTTCCCGCGTCTGCGCAAAGGAGACGACGGCCATGCGCCCCTGCCCGCGCAGCTGTGCCGCCAGCGCCAGCGCCCGCCCTGTGCAGCCCGCATCCGCGCCGATGAGCACGTCCAGCGCCCGCTGCTGCTGCCAGGCGCCCGCCTTTTGCAGCGCCGCCAGCACGCGCCCAATGCCCATGGCAAACCCCGTGGCCGGCATGGGGCGCCCAAAGCTCTCCAATACGCTGTCATACCGCCCGCCCGAGAGCAGCATGGTGCCCACGCCCGGCGCCATGGCGCGGAACACCGTGCCGGTGTAGTAGTCCATGTTGTTCAAAAGGCCGAGATCGACAGAGATGCAGTCGGTGAGCCCATAGTCGCGCAGGATATCGCAGATCTGCTGCAGCTCCTCCAACGCCTGCTGGCACGCCGGCAGGCGGAAGCAGGCCTTGGCGCGCTGCACCACCTCCATGCCGCCGTACATGCGCGTGAGCAATAAGAACTGTTCGGCCAGCGCCGGTTCCACCGGCAGGACGCGCAGGTAGTCCCGCGCCTCCTGCTCGTTTTTATCGTCCAACAGGCTGCGCAGGCGATCTGCCTGCGCGCCCCCAAGCCCGCACGCCTGCAACAGGCCAAAGAATACGCCGATGTGCCCCAGGTCGATCACAAAGCGCGGCAGCCCCATCCCGCGCAGCAGTTGCTCGGCCAGCACGAGGATTTCGGCATCCGCCCTCGCCCCGCTGGCCCCCATCAATTCGGCGCCGGCCTGTGTAAACTCGCGGCGCGTCTGCCCGGTGTTGTGCTCCAGGCCAAAGGCGTTGCCGATGTAAAACACGCGCACCGGTGCGTCAAACTGCTGGGCACGGGCGCTGACCAGGCGCGCGCACGGCCGCGTAAAGTCGGGCCGCAGCGTGAGCATGCGCCCATCGGCATCGAAAAAGTGCACCATGTTTTCGCGCCGCAGATCGCCCAGCTCATCGGCAAAGACGGTATCGTACTCAAACGTGGGCGTCTCGACTTCCTGATATCCCGCCAGCAAAAAGGTCTCTCGCGCGCGCTGTTCCGCCCAACGCTTGCAGTATGCCTCCTGGCCGATATAGTCCCGCACGCCCTGCGGAAGTTGTACGTTGGCGTTCAACCGGCAGCCCTCCCATCATATTTTTATACAGCATTGTGCTACTGCTTTACTTTACTAATTTATGATATCATAATGCCGAACCGGGCATCTGTCAAGAGGCAATTTTCATCGGCGCACGCACGGCGGGCGTTGGCCAGTGGTTCCATCGCGCCCGCTGCCGGCTGTGCACAGGGGGAGATGTGGCCACACAACCCGCTCTGTGGCAGGCACAGGGCTCCGGATTGCGCCGTTTGGCCGCAGGCGTACGGCGGGCTGCGGGGATCGGTTTCATCCCGCCATCCCGGCGCACTTTTGCCCCCCAAAATGCAAAAAGAGGCTGGCTGCGCCAACCTCTTTTGATGCTGGGAGTAGGGGTTATTTGCTCATCGATTTTTCCATCTCTTCGATGACACGACGGGTGATGTTGCCACCGATGCGGCCCGCATCGCGCGAGGAGATGTCGCCGTTGTAACCCTGTTTCAGGTTCACGCCGATCTCGTTGGCCACTTCGTACTTCATGTTGCCCAGCGCCTGCTTGTTCTTGCTGGAGTTGCTCGTACGCGTTCCAGAACTCTGCATGATCGTTTTCCTCCTTCTATACAAATTTGTGTGTCTGTGGTCCGTTAGTTGTTGGAGCCGTGCTTGGCGTAGTACTCGTCAAACATGCGCTTGACCATGTAACCGCCGACCGTACCGTTCTCCTTGGCCGACAGGTCGCCATTGTAGCCCTGCTTCAGGTTCACGCCCACTTCGCTGGCCACTTCATATTTCATCTGATCCAATGCGCTCTTCGCGCTGCTCTTGCTCTGAGATGTCAATGTGTTCACCTCCTTCTCTGTTTGGTGTACCCATACTTTTCCCCGCTGCACACCGCTTAACCATGCAAGTATTTCCAAAAATGTGACGTTTTTCTTTTTCATGCGACACGTTTTGCGCGCCGGCGGTCGGCATGGATACAAAGCGCCTTTCGCGCTTTCTCGCATAGTTTGTACAAATTTCGCGCGCGGCCATGCATCCGATTTCTGGCGCAAAACGCATTGTTTTCCATCAAAAAAAGGCGAACGCCTTTGGCGTTCGCCTCCGATTGCCCCACCCATTTGCGCGTGCAAAACGGGTGGGATGGATCCTATGAATGTGCATACTCGCGCCCCTGTGTGCGATTGGGCGGTGAAAGCCATATTTGCCATTTGCGCGCATCCACTGCGCCCCCGTCCAACGGCGATACGGCTTTAGTTGAACACCACTTCCTGCAGCTGCGCCTCGTATTTTTGCGTGGCCAGCGCGCACAGCTGTGCAAAGCGCTGCGCCTGCTGCGCCGTCTGCAGCGCCTGGAACGCCTGCATCACCTCGTCGAGCAGCAGCGGGTCGCGCAGCATGGTGCTGATGCGCAGATCCGCCCGCCCGTGCTGTTCCTGCCCCAAAAACGCCCCGGGCCCGCGCTGCTCCAGATCCGCCCTGGCGATGGCGAATCCGTCGTTTGTGCGGCAAAGTGTCTGCAGGCGTTCGTTCTGCGCCTCCTCTGTGCACAGAAAGCACCAGCTCTCTTCACTGCCGCGTCCCACGCGCCCGCGCAGCTGGTGCAGCTGCGCCAGGCCAAAGCGCTCGGCATTTTCCACCACCATCACCGTGGCGTTGGGCACGTTGACGCCCACCTCGATGACGGTGGTGCTGACCAGGATCTGAATCTCGCCCTGCAAAAAGCCCTGCATCACGCGCTCGCGCTCGCTCTGCTTGACGCGCCCGTGCAGCAGCCCGAGCGCGAGCGTGGGCAGCTGTTGGCACAGCGTCATGTACACCTGCTGCGCCGTCTGCACCACGCCGACGTCCGCCTCGTCCTCGATCTTGGGGCAGACGACGTACACCTGCCGCCCGGCCTGTGCCTGTGCCTTGAGGAACGACACCAGCCCTGCGCGCTTGTGCGGCGGCACGATGCGCGTCTGCACCGGTTTGCGGCCCTTGGGCATCTCGTCCACCACGCTCAGGTCCAGATCGCCGTAGAGGATCAGCGACAGCGTGCGCGGGATGGGCGTGGCGCTTAAGAACAGCGCGTGCGCGCCGTCTCCCTTGTCCATCAGGCGCGCGCGCTGCGCAACGCCGAACCGGTGCTGCTCATCCGCCACCACGACGCCCAGCTGGCAAAACTGCACATCCTTTTGGATGAGCGCGTGCGTGCCGATGACGATCTGGCTCTCGCCGCTCTCGATGCGGCGCAGCGCCTCGCGCTTTTCCGCCGCCTTCATCCCGGCGCGCAGCAGCGTGACGGTGTGGCCAAAGCGCGCAAACAGCGCCTCCGCCGCCTGCGCGTGTTGCAGGGCCAGAAGCTCGGTCGGCGCCATCAGCACGCCCTGGCGCCCGTTCTGCACCGCGATGTACAGCGCGTAAAACGCCACCGCCGTCTTGCCGCTGCCCACATCGCCCTGCACCAGCCGGCTCATGGGCGCGGCCTGTGCCATATCCGCACGAATCTGCTGCATCACGCGCAGCTGCGCGCCGGTGGGCGCAAAGCCCAGGGCCTGCAGGAACTGCGCGTGCGCCTCTTCGTCGATGCGCAGCGCGCTCGCCTCGCTGCGTGCGCTGCGCCTTTGCGACAGGTAGCAGCGCAGCAACAGCAGCTCGATGAACGACAGCGTGCGCACCGCCTGATCGCGCACCTGGGCATTGGGGGCAAAGTGCGCCAGTTCGTACGCATCGCGCTGTGCAAAGAGGCGGTGTGCCTCGCGCAGCTGTCGCGGCAGCTCGTCGGTGACGAGGTCGCCAAACTGTGCAAACGCCTGTTTGACACACTTGCGCATCGCATTTTGCGAAAGGCCGGCCGTGAGCTTGTACACCGGCAGCATGCGCGTGCCGTCGCTGTTCTCCACGCTCTCGATCATGGGGTTGACCAGGCGCACTTCCCCGTTTGCGTAGCTGGGCTTGCCGTAGACGTAAAACGTTCGCCCCGCCGTCAACTGGGCCCGGATATACGGCATGTTGTAGAACAGCAGCACCACGCGCCCCGCGCCCGGCTGCATGCCGTGCGTGCGCACCACCGAGAAGCTCCTGCGCAAAAAGCTGACCTTGGCATCTTGGCAGATTTCCAGCAGGCCAAACCACGGCTGCCCCACCACCATCTGCGAGAGCGGCTGCAGCTGTGTCAAATCCCGGTATTCGCGCGGCAGGTAGCAAAACAAATCCTCTCCCGTCTCAATGCCCAGCTTTTTCAGCTGTTCGGCACGCGCCGTACCCACGCCTTTGATCTCCTGCACCGAAATGGCCTGCATGACGCCCTCCTTTCTCCATTTGATCAAAAAAGCGCCCGTAGGCGCTTTTGAGATACTTTGCGATTATTCGACGCCAAAGATGTAGTAGTACAGCGGTTGGCCACCGTCGTACACCTGCACCTCGCGGTCGGGAAACGCGGCCTGAATCTGTTCACCCAGCGCCTGCGCCTCGTCCTCGGCAATCTCTTCGCCGTAGAACATGGTGATGGTCTCGTGCTCCTCCTGCACCGCCTGCTGCAAGAGCGCAAGCGCCACCTCTTCCTTGGTTGCACCGGTGAGCACCAGATCGCCATCGCGCATGCCCAGGATATCGCCGGTGTGGATTTCGGTATCGCCCAGGCGCGTATCGCGCACGGCGTACGTCACAAGGCAGCTGTGCACATCCTCAATCGCCTCGTTCATCGCCGCAAGGTTTTCCTCCGCGCTCTCGTCGGGATTGAAGGCGATGACGGCCGAAATGCCCTGCGGGATGGAAC
>DXZF01000339.1 GCA_019415425.1 Bacillota bacterium
GTGCCCGTGATGTCCACGGCGCGCACGTCCACCGCCTCGCCGGGCGAGGCGTTGTGTACGTAGAACGACACCGCCAAAATCTCGGTATCGGTGTCGATGGCGCTGGCGCCCTGCGGATCCTGCGCGGTAAAGGTCACGTACCCGTCGCGCGCCTGCACGCCGATCTGCCACGTGCCAAAGAGCCGCTGTTCGGTATGCCGTACGCTCAGCTGGTCCGGATCGTATTCGATCGTGCCGGAGAACGCCGTGATCCCGGTGCCGTCGATGTGCAGCACCACCGTCATGTTGCCGTCCGTCTCCACTTCGCCGGGCCCGGTGAGGTTGGCGCTGGCGCCCGCGGCAAAGGCGGGCGCGACGCACAGCGCCATCCATATGCTCAAACAAATTGCGATTGCAAATCTGGCTCGCTTTTTCAAAGAGGTTCCCTCCTGTCCGCCACTATTCTATCAGAAATTCCCCCCGTTGTACGTGCGGATTGTCATTTTGGGCAAAATGGGAACGTGCGCATACGGCAAAGTCCACGTGCCGTCCGCACGGCAACTATGGTATAATTCTGAAAGCGTACCCGTGTACGGGTTTCCATGACATGTATACGCAAAAGAGGAGGCCACCTTGAGTTGAAAATTGCCATTGCCACGGTGCAGGTGCCGTTTCTTTACGGCGGGGCGGAGTTCCACGCCCAGAACCTGCGCCGCGCGTTGATCGCGGCGGGGCACGAGGCGGAGATCGTGACCATGCCGCTTGTAGAAAGTCCACCACATCTGATTACAAACCACATCCTCGCCGCACGCCTGATGGATCTCAATCAATCGGGCGCAGGCCGGATCGATCTGTGCATCGGGCTGAAATTCCCGGCCTACTGTATTCCGCACGACAACAAGGTCGTTTGGATGCTTCATCAAACGCGCGTCGCATACGATCTGTACGGTACGCCCTACAGCGAGTTGCATTTGACCGAGCAGGGGCGCGCGGTGCGTGAAGCCGTCGTTCAGGCGGACAATCACTACCTGCCCGAGGCCAGGCGTGTATACACCAATTCAAAAAATGTCGCAAAGCGCCTCTTGCGCTACAACGGCCTTTTGGGTACGCCTCTGTACCATCCCTGTCCAGAGATGGATCATTTCTATTGTGATGAGGACCGTGGATATTTTCTCGTTCCGAGCCGAATCAGCAGTACCAAACGGCAATCGCTGATCGTGCAGGCGCTGTCGCACTGCCGCGAAGATGTGCGGCTGATTCTCATCGGCAGGCCGGACCACCCCATTGTGGGCGAACGGCTGATGCAGCAGGTAGAGGAGCTGCACCTAAGCGATCGTGTGACGTTTTTAAACTTTGTATCCACTGAGGAAAAACTTCGGCTGTACGCGCAGGCGCGCGCCGTGCTGTTCTGCCCGCTGGACGAAGACTACGGCTACATCACGCTGGAGGCCATGGCCGCGCACAAGGCGGTGCTGACCTGTACCGACAGCGGCGGCCCGCTGGAGTTTGTGCTGGATGGGCAGACCGGCATGGTTTCGCCGCCCACACCGCAGGACCTCGCCCGCGCCATGGACACGCTGTGGGCCTCGCCCGCGCTGTGCAAGCAGATGGGCGAAGCCGCCCATGCGCGTCTATTGGAAATGGACATCACGTGGGAACATGTAGTGAAGGAGCTATTGAAGCCATGAAAGAGACGTTACAGACCCTCGTGCGCACCGTCGGCGAGCTGACCGACAGCACGTATTCCCGGCCCCTGGCAGACGCCATACAGGTGGTGGCCCAGCTGCGCGGCGAGGACGCGCCGCAGCCCGCTGCGCCGCCACAGCCCGCGCCGCCCTTTACCGCAGACGTGCCGCGCGTGCTGGAGGTGGGCAACCTGCACCGGCTGGTGCAGCGGTACCAGGCGGCGTTCAAGGTCACCTTTTACCGGCCCATCGTCAGCGGCCGCAAGCTTTTGGGCGCGCCGGCGCGGTTTGTCAAAAAGGTCATTCGCAAGGGCACGGCGTTCCTCGTGGCCCCGGTGGTGGACGACCAGAACACCTTCAACGCCTACGCCACCGAGACGCTGGACGAACTGGTGCGCAACGATCAGCGCACGCAGGCGTTCATGGACGCCATCACGCAGAAGGTGGAGCAGCTGCACGATGCCCAACAGCAACTCGAAACGGTGCTGATGCACAGGATGGAGGGCCGGCTACAGACGTTGACCAACGCCTATCGCACCGAACAGGTCAAGCTGCACGCGCTGATGGACGAAATGGATGGGCTGCGCGCACAGGTCCGCCAGCTCTCCTCGGTCGTGGGCGCGTTGCAGCGCCAGTTGCGCGCCGCGCAGAACGTACCCACCGCTTCGCCCGCGCCGGCCCCTGCGCCATCTCACGCCGGCGAAGCGGTGCAGGGCGACGTCTACGCCAGCATCGATTACGCCGCGTTTGAGGATCACTTCCGCGGTTCGCGCGCGCAGATCCAGCAGGGGCAAAGGCAGTACGTGCCGTATTTTCTGGGCCGAAGCAACGTCGTGGACCTGGGCTGCGGGCGCGGCGAGTTTTTGGAATTGCTGCGCGAAAACGGCGTGGACGCGCGCGGCGTGGACCTGTACGCGCCGTTTGTCACATACTGCACGCAGCTGGGCCTGGACGTGCAGCACGCCGAGGCGATCTCGTTTTTGCGCCAGGCGGCCGACAACTCGCTGGGCGGCCTCTTCGCCGCACAGCTGATCGAGCACCTTCCCCCCGATCAGCTCACAGCGCTCTGCCAGCAGGCCTACCGCGCGCTGCAGCCGGGCGGTACCCTGGTGCTGGAGACGCCCAATCCCTGTTCGCTGTTCATCTACACGCATGCGTTCTACATCGATCCGTCGCACCAGCGGCCGGTCCATCCCGAGACGATGGCGTTTTTGCTGCGGCAGGCCGGGTTTGAAGACATCGAACGAATCCACCCCGAGAGCAGCCGCGTGCCGTACGCGCTGCCGCCGGTATTGAGCGAGGCCGAGCCCAATCGCGAGGCGATCAACGAGGGATTCCAGCTGCTTTCCGAGCAGCTGTTCGGCTGCCAGGACTATGCCATCGTCGCGCGCAAGCCGCTTACGGAGGAAACGCCATGAACATTGCCATCGTAGGCCCCAGTCCGGTGCCGTACGTCGCGGGCGGGGCGGAGCAATTCATCTGGGGGCTGTGTGGGGCCATCAACGCGCACACCCCGCACCACGCCGAACTGATCAAGCTCCCCTCGCGCGAGCACAGCTTTTGGGGGCTCATCCATGCGTATTACGATTTTTACACGCTGGACCTGTCGCACTTCGACCTTGTGATCAGCACCAAATACCCCTCGTGGATGGTGCGGCACCGCAACCGCACCTGCTACATGCTGCACACGCTGCGCGGGCTGTACGATACCTATCCCTCCGCTTTGGGGTTCGACGTGCCGCGCACCGATGCGCTGGTCAACGCCGTGCTGGACGAGATCGACGCACACCCCGATACCTTTGCCCTGGACGCGCTGTTCGACAAGCTCTTTGCCCTCGAACGGCACCAGCACCTGTGCAATCCGTCTTTCTTTGCCCTGCCCGGCCCGTTGATCCGCAAAATCGTCCGCCACATGGACCGGTGCGCATTTTTGCAGCCCGGCACGCAGCGCTACTTCGCCATCTCGCAGACGGTGGCGGCGCGCGCGGACTACTTCCCGCCCGGCGCGCGCGTGCAGGTGGTGTACCCGCCCTCCAGCCAGCGGCAGTTGCAGCGCGCGGGCGGCCAGCGGCACGTGTTCACCGTCAGCCGGTTGGATGCGCCCAAGCGCATGGACCTGCTGGTGCGCGCGTACGCACAGGTCCAAAGCGACCTGCCGCTGTACATTGCGGGGACCGGGCCGCAGCAGGCCGAGCTGCAGGCGTTGGCCGCCCAGGACCCGCGCATCCACCTGCTGGGCTACCTTTCGGACGAGCAGGTGGCGCAGTACTATGCCGACAGCCTCGTCGTGCCGTACCTGACCGCGCAGGAGGACTACGGCCTTGTGACGCTGGAGGCGATGATGCACCGCAAGCCGGTCATCGCGGCCGCGGACGCCGGCGGCCCGCTGGAGTTTGTGGAGGACGGCGCAAACGGCCTGGTGGTGGAACCCACGCCGCAGGCCGTGGCGCAGGCCATCGACGCGTTGGCGTCGGACCCGGCGCGCGCGGCGCGCATGGGCGCGTGTGCGTTTGAAACCGTGCGCCACATCGACTGGGCGCACGCCGTGGACTCGCTGCTGCGCGGCCTGGACGCGTCCGGTCGCCCCGCCGACCCGTTTGACCCCGCGCGGGCGCTGCGCCTCGTCATCCCGTCCACCTTCCCCATCTATCCGCCGCAGGGCGGCGGGCAGGCGCGCATCTTCGGCCTGTACGAGCAGGTGGCCCGGACCCACGAGGTGGAGGCGGTGTGCATCAAATATCCCGCCATCTTCGCACAGAGCCGCGAGATCGCGCCGCATTTTTCACAGCGCATCGTTGAATTTTCCGAAGCGCATCAAGCGTTCAATCTACAGACTGAGCGCGCCATATCCGTACCGGTGGAAGATGCGCTGATGCTGGACCACTACGATCTGACGCCCGCGTTCACACAGGCGCTCTCGCAGTCCATCCAGGCGGCCGACGCCGTCATCTTCTCGCACCCGTACACGTACGAGGCGGCCAAGGCATACCTGGGCGGCAAGCCGTTCGTGTATGAGGCGCACAACGTCGAGTTCCTGATCAAGCGCGCCGTGTATCCCGCCGACAACGCGCAGGCGCAGCAGCTGCTGCAGCGCGTGTTCGAGGTGGAATCCGCCTGTTGCCAGCACAGCGCGTTCATCATGACGTGTTCGGATGAGGACCGGCACACCCTGCACGAATTGTACCACACGCCCATGGACAAGATCCTCGTCGTGCCCAACGGCGTGGACGTGCTGAGCCTGCCGTTTACCCCCATCGGCCAGCGGCTGCTGCACAAGCGCGCGGCCGGCCTCATGGACGCGCGCATCGGCCTGTTCATCGGCAGCTACCACAAGCCCAACCTCGAGGCGTGCGAGGTCATCTTCCAGCTCGCCCAGCAGTGCCCGGACACCACGTTCCTGCTGCTGGGCGGGCAGTGCAACGCCTTTGCCGGGCGCGAAGTGCCGCAAAACGTCGCGCTTTTGGGCTTCGTCTCCGAGGAGGAAAAGCGGCGGCTGTACGCCGTGGCCGACTTTGCCCTCAACCCGATGCAGAGCGGCTCGGGCACCAACCTCAAGATGTTCGACTACCTCGCCGCGGGCCTGCCGGTCCTCACCACCGCCTTTGGCACGCGCGGCATCGACCGCAAGGACGTGTTCACCATCGCCGAGGTGGACCAGATGGCGCAGGCCATCCACACCTTTGACCTGTTGCGCTGCCACAGGCAGGTGCAGCAGGGCCGGGCGTACGTCGAAAACACGTTTGACTGGCAGGTCATCGCGCGCCCGCTGCTGCAAAAGCTGGAGACGCTGCGCACGCGCGCGCAGTGAACCCTTTGTCTTCTTCGGGAATGGCGGCTGCTTCTTCCGGGGAGACGCTGCGCACGCGCGCGCAGTGAACCGCCGCGCGCATACCCCTTGCACCGGCCCATTTGCGACGGGCGGTCACAGAAATCTGTGCCCGCCCGTCTCTTTTGTGCGCGGCGCGTCTCCCTTCGCGCCTTGTGGCAAAGCAAACGGGGCGCGTTGCTGCGCCCCGTGCCCATCGTATCTCCCTTGCCCTGCGCGCGTTGCCGATGGCCGCAGCCCGTCGGCTCACAGCCCCTGCAACAGCTGCGGGATGTCCCCCGTCACGGCGCCGCCATGGTAGCACAGTACGGCGCGCAGCGGCAGCGCGGCAAGCGCCCGCACCGACCGCACGGCGGCCTCGCGGTCCAGCGTCAGCGCCTGGTCCGGCAGCGCCAGCGCACCCTTTTGCGCCATCAGCGCGTCGCCCGCCACCAGCGCCTGGTACGCCGGCAGGTACACGCTCACGT
>DXZF01000034.1 GCA_019415425.1 Bacillota bacterium
GAGGTGTATAGCAACAGGGCCGCAGGCATTTGCCTGCGGCCCTGTTTGTATTTGTGCCAAATCAGGGATCCAAGAGATGGTCTTTCCAGTACCACCACTGCCGCTTTTGGGGATCGGGCTGCGGTGTGCGCGCGTGGTAGACGGCGCAGCGGTAGACGTACAACTGGCACCGGTCAATGGCCATGCCCTGCATGGCGCAGTCGCGCGCATACAGTTCTTCGGGATCGGCGTGTTTCAAGGCGTCGATGGTGGGGTACCCCAGGCGAATCAAATCCTTTTCGGTCTCTTTGCCCACGCCGGGGAGGGTGCGCAGTTCTCCCATGCTGTATACCTCCTTTGCAGATGAGCGCTCAATCGCGATGGCGTGCGTGTGCGCTGTGCCACTGCGCAATCTGCTGCAGGCGCTCTTGCACGCGCGCTTCGGAGCCCTGCGCCGTGGGCCTGTAGTACGTCCGGCCCAACAGGGCATCCGGCAGACACTGCATGTCGGTCAGCTTGTCCTCGGTATTGTGCGCATACTGGTACCCCTCTCCGTAATGCAGTTGCTTCATCAGCCGGGTAGGCGCGTTGCGCAGCTGCATCGGCACCGGCTCGCTGAGCATGCGCATCGCATCGCGCTTGGCCGCTTCATACGCCACGTACAGCGCATTGGACTTGGGCGCGAGCGAGAGATACGTCACTGCGTGCGTCAGGTGCACGGTGCATTCCGGCATGCCGATGAAGTGGCATGCCTGGTACGCGGCCACGGCGATCTCCAGCGCCCGGCTGTCGGCCATGCCCACATCTTCGCTGGCAAAGCGCACCAATCGCCGTGCCACGTACAATGGGTCTTCCCCCGCCTCCAACATGCGGGCGAGCCAGTAGATGGCCGCGTCGACATCGCTATTGCGCATGGATTTGTGCAGCGCGGAAATGAGGTTGTAGTGTTCTTCGCCGTTTTTGTCGTACAACAGGGATTTTTGGGAAATGCACTGTTCCAGCGTCTGCTCCGTTACCGTGATGCCGTCCGGCCCGCTCTCCCCGTTTAGGACCACCATTTCCAGCGTGCCAAGCGCCGTGCGCGCGTCCCCATTGGCAAAGGTGGCCAGCGCGGTGATCATTGCATCGGTCATGTGGACGTGCTGCGCGCCAAAGCCGCGCGCATCCGTGAGCGCACGGCGCAGCAGCGTTGCAATGTGCTGCGGCGTAAGTGGCTGCAGCACAAAGACCTTGCAGCGCGAGAGCAGGGCGGAGTTGATCTCAAACGAGGGGTTTTCCGTCGTGGCGCCGATCAAGATGATACTGCCGCGCTCCACAAACGGCAGAAAAGCGTCCTGCTGTGCCTTGTTGAAACGGTGAATCTCGTCCACAAACAGGATGGTGCTTTCGCCAAACAGACGGCTCTTTTCCGCGCGCTGCATCACGTCTTTGATCTCCTTGATGCCGCTGGTCACCGCGCTGAAGTCGATAAAATGCGCCTGCGTCTTGTTCGCAATGATGCGCGCCAGCGTCGTTTTGCCCACGCCCGGCGGCCCCCAGAAGATCATGGAAGGCACCTGATCCGATTCGATCAGCTGGCGCAGCACCTTGCCCTCGCCCAAAAGGTGCTCCTGGCCCACGAATTCATCCAGCGTCTGCGGACGCAGGCGGCTGGCCAGCGGCGCGTTGGCCTCGCCACTTGTAAAGAGCGTCTGTTGCTGCTCATCCATGCCCAAAGCCTCCTTGTCAACGGTTTGGTTTTAGTATATCATGGAATCGAAAAAGGAACAAATGTTCTTCTTTTGCTGCGGCATTGTGGCCTGTGCGGGGCCGGGAGAGCGCACCTGGCGACGGGCTGCGGCAATCGATCAACCGGAGTGGAGCGACCCAAATGTGTATATGTGCGGAACAACTGCATGCACAGCTGTGCGCGATGGCAGAGCCCTCTTTTGCCGCCTTTACGCGCAAGCTAATGCCGGGGGTAGAGGGCGTGCTGGGCGTGCGGCTGCCCAAATTGCGGAAACTGGCCAAGCAGATTGCCAAAGGCGATTGGCGCGCGTACCTCAGGCAGGCGCGGGATACCAGCTATGAGGAGATCATGCTGCAGGGCATGGTGATCGGCTATGCGCCCATTCCGGATGACGAGGTGTTTGACGTGGTGCGCTGGTTTGTGCCAAAGATCGACAATTGGTCGGTGTGCGACAGCTTCTGCATCACGTGGAAGTATGCGAAGGCGCATCCAGAAGCGGTCTTTGACTTCCTGCAGCCGTTTTTGCAGGCGCAGGATGCATACGCCGTACGCTTTGCCGTCGTGATGCTGCTGGACTACTATGCGCAGCCGGATTGGCTGCCGCGCGTATTCGACGCGCTGGATACCGTAACGCATCCCGATTACTATGTTCGCATGGCGGTGGCATGGGCGATTTCCATGTGCTGTGCGGCGGATCCGGAACAGACGCTCTTGTATTTGCAGCGCAACACTTGGGAGGATTTTACGCACCATAAGGCCATTCAAAAGATCCTGGAATCCCGTCAGATTGCCCAGGATTACAAGCAGCGGGCCCGTGCGCTGCGCCGCCACGGCCAAAGATAGGCCAGGCGCCGATCAAAAAGAAACACTGTGCGCAATGAAGAAACGCTACTGCACCGCCGATACGGCTGTGGCGCGCCGAAGGGGAACCGGGACAAAGCCAAATGGACCCGCCCAAGGCGCAGCGCCGGGCGGGTCCTGTTTGGCGGGCTATTCCAGCGTCAGTGTGGGCGCCGCGTAGGTGCGCGCGGCCAACTCCTGATTGAGCAGGTACAGTCCCCTGGCGTCTGAGGCAAAGAGCTTGAATTTCTGAATCAGATCCTCCGCGCTCTTCTCTTCCTCCCCCTGCTCTTTGACGAACCAATCCAGAAATTGCATGGTGCGGAAATCGCGCGCCCGCTGGGCCGCTTCATAGATGTTGTAGATGGACTGCGTGACCGACTGCTCGTGCTGCAGGCTTGCCGTGAGCAAAGACAGGAACGAATCCGGCTGTTGTTGCGGCTGTGCGATGGGCTGCAGCGTCACCGGCGTGCTGTTGTGCTGCAGGTACTGTAAAAACAGCCGCGCATGGTCGCGTTCCTCCTGCGCCTGCACGTCAAACCAGTGGGCAAACCCGTCCAACCCCTCGTCGGTGTAATAACAGGAGAACTGCAGATACAGGTAAGCAGAGAAAAACTCCTTGTTGATCTGCTCGTTACAAAGGCGTGCCACCTCTTCGTGTAACACGTGGCTCCCTCCTCTTCGAAGAATGTCTGCCGACAGTTTGTCCAAAGCGGTGTCAACTGATACCGCTTTCATTTTGTGCGCCCAAAAGTCGAAAATAATCGAAAGATGATACAATATTGTTAAAATATGGAAATTCGACAAATGGAGGGGAGTAACATGCGACGCAAACGGAGATTCAGATGGATGGCGGGGCTCTTTGCCGTGTGGATGCTGCTGCAGGCAAGCGCGTACTGGAATCCGCGCCAGGACGGCTATGCAAGGGCGCAGGGGGAAGAGGCGTTTACCTATTCCGTCAGGGGTACGGATGCGACCATTACGGGCTATACCGGCGAAGATCGCGACGTCGTCGTGCCTGAGCAGATAGACGGCATGACGGTTGTGGCGATCGGCGGCCGGGCCTTTTATGGCGATGCGATTCGGTCGATCACCTTGCCGGATACCGTGCAGAGCATTGGCAAACGCGCGTTTGCGGGCTGTACGTCGCTCATCTCCGTGCAGCTGCCTGCACAATTGCAGACCATAGACGACGAGGCGTTCCAGGGCTGTACGCAGCTGCAGACGCTGTCCCTGCCCGGGCAGCTGCGGGAAATCGGCAGCAGCGCCTTTGAAAACTGTGCGCAATTGCAGCAGCTGGCGTTGCCGGCCTCGCTCGAAACGCTGGGGGAGGGCGCATTTGCGTATTGCGACGCGCTCTCTGTGACGCTGGATGCATCCAATCCGGCCTTTGTGGTGGAACAGGGCGCGCTATACGATGCCGATCGCAAGACGCTGTACCGCTATGACGGCTCACGCCCGGATGCGTCCTTTGCCGTGCCGGAGGGGGTGGAAGCGATCGATCTGCACGCCTTTACCGGCTGCCCGTCGCTCACGTCCATTTCGTTGCCCAAGAGCATCAGGACGATGGACGATGCCTTTTACAAGTGCCATGCGCTGCAGCGCGTAGAAGTTGCGCCTGAGAATGCGACGTTTGATTCCCAGCAGGGCGTATTGTATCAGCGCAACCCGATGGTGCTGTGGTACTATCCCAGCGGCAAGGCGGATGCACAGTTTGCCCTGCCCGAGGGCTGCGCGCTGATTCAGCCCGCACTGCGCAGCGCACAGAAGCTGCAAGTACTGCGCATCCCGCAGACGCTGGTCGAGCAACCGCAGAGCCTTGGGCAGAACTGGGTTTCGCTGAAAAAGGCGTTGGAACAGAGCGATCTGCCCGCGCTGACGGCGTTTGAGGTGGATGCTGCCAACGCGCGCTACCACAGCGCGCAGGGCGCACTGTACGAAACCGAAAGTGGAACGCTGCTGCAGGTGCCCAGGCAGCTTGTGGCCGAAACCTTTGCAATCGCACAGGGCACGCAGGCGATTGCCGCAAACGCCTTCAAGGGGTGCACCGGCATTGGAACGCTGCAACTGCCCGAGGGGATGCAGGCATTTGCCGCCGGATACCTGGCCCAAACCAATGTGACGGGGATCCATTTGCCTAGCACATTGACATCGTTCGACCTTTCGGGCAACCAGCCCGCCTCGCTGCGCCAGGTCACAGTTGCGCAGGGCAACCCGGCGTACATGGCGCGCGATGGACTGCTGTACGTGCGCGAAACGGAGGGCTGGACCCTGTGCCTCATCCCGGCCAGCCGATCGGGTGTGCGATTGACCGTCCCGCAGGACGTGTACGCCATGGCCCTTTGCCCTGAAGCGCCGTTTGCATCGCTAAGGCAATTGGAAATTCCGCAACAGGTGCAGGGCGTTTCCATCGATGCGTCGGACGAGGTGCTCGCGGCGCTCACATCCCAGTTGACCATTTACGGGTGGCCGGATTCCGCTGCGCAGCGCTTTGCGCTGCAAAACGGGATTGCCTTTGTCAGCATGGCGCCCACGCCGACGCCTACGCCGACCGTCAAGCCTACGCCGACGGCCACGCTGGCGCCCGGGGAGATTGCGGATGTGCCCGCACTGGTCCACCAACTGTACAGCAGCTTTTTCAAGCGCGATGCGGATGCCGAGGGCTTTGCGTTCTGGACGCAGGCGCTCAGTCAAGGCCGGTGGACGGCTGCACAGGTGGTGGGCGCATTTGCCACCAGCGACGAGTACCGCGGCCTGCGCACCGACGATCAGACGTATCTGACCGATGTGTACAGGGCGTGTATGGGCCGTGAGCCGGATGCAGAGGGGTTGGCCTTCTGGCTGGCGCGCTTGCGCATGGGGTATAGCCGCAACCTGGTGTTGGAACAGATGCTGCACTGCGATGAATTTGTGGATATCTGCAGGGATTGCAAGATCGAATTGGGCCATATTGCGCTGACGCGCCCGGCCGAACAGTACAGCTGGCTGTGCCCGCTCGTGGCGCAACAGTGCGAGGCGTTTATCGGTGAACTGGTGGATGAGCAGACGTTTGACTACCTGGTACAGGGGCTGCAACGCAGAGAGATCAGCGGCGGGGTGCTGACCATGGCCATGGCCGAACTGGGAACGATGCTGAACGGAGAATCCAGCGACGCGCAGTTTGTGGCGCAGCTGTACAAGGCGTGCATGGGCCGCGCCGGGGACGCCGAGGGGCTGGTGTTCTGGACCCAGATGCTGCAGCGGGGTGAAACGCGCCAGACAGTGATGATGCACTTTTTCGTGAGTGAGGAATTCACCACGCTGTGTAGATCACTGGGCATCGATCCGCTGTAAGATCGGTTTTACAGGGATCGCTATGGAAAAGAGCGGGCACAAAGGCCCGTTCTTTTTTATAACGCGCAGCAATGAATCTATAAGCAAATCCATAGATCACGTATCAATAGGGGAACACGATATGGGAGGAAATTTCATGGGAGAAACAACAAAAAATGATGATATGAATCCTATTATGATTGTATATATGATATAAATGATATATAATTTTAATACCA